>DAOTZV010000189.1:0-1865 GCA_034434235.1 Anaerolineae bacterium | reverse complement strand
CGAAAGGCGGCGCCATAGCGCCGCAGGCCAAATATGAAACGCTTGATACGGGGTTTCGACTGCTTCCTGCGCCGGGCCCTGGGTGTGTTCGAATTCTGCACGGAGCCCGATTGCCTGTTGCGCGTGCGGCGAATCACCCTATCCAGGCCGCTAGTGCTGGACGGGATAACCTATCCGGCCGGCACGCCGGCCATCGAGCTGCACCTGTGGAACGAACACCTGCCGCCCCTGCCGGCGGACGGCCCCACCTTGCGCTGGGCGGTCCAGACCCAACGCCGCCTGAAACAGTCCTTTCGGGCGCTGGCCGCGCAGTTGCCCCGTGACCCACGGCTGGCCGACGCGCCGCTCATCGGCGGGATCACGGTGTTGCCGCTGGCCGGCGCGCACGGCGGCGGCGTCCGGCTGTTCGAGCAGCTCGGCTTCACCATCCTGCCCTATCGCAATCCCCTGGGCCGCTTCGGCGAGTTCTGGGAGAACCTGTACACCTGGGGCATCATGTGGGCATTCAACGCGCCGACCCTCGCCGGCCGGGAGCTGTTGCGCCTGCGCCGTAGCGAGGTCTGGATGACCACCGCAGCGCTCTTGCGGCGCTATGGCGAGACAACTTGAAGGAAGGAGGATTCCATCATGGCCAGCCAATCAACTTCGTCCGCCGGCCCGGCCGCTGAGGCCGCCAGCCGGACCCTGCACATCCTCGAAAGCCTGTTCGACGCCGAGGCCCGCCAGCGGGTGGGCGTGCGCCTGTGGGACGGCACGACCTGGCCCGACGGCGCATCCCGGCCGGTCACGCTGGCGCTCAAGCATCCGGGCGCGCTGCGCGCCATGCTCCTGCCCGGCCACGAGCTGGGCCTGGCCGAGGCGTACCTGTACGACGACTTCGACATCGTCGGGGACATCGAAGCGGTCTTCGACCTGGCCGACGCGTTGGCCGCGGCGACCGCCGGCTGGCGCAAGAAGCTGGTGACCGCGCGCGAGCTGTTGCGGCTGCCCTCCGGCCCCGATCACCCGACCGGCCGTCGCGGCCCGGCGCGGCTGGCGGGCAAGCGCCATTCGGTCGAGCGCGACCGCGCGGCCGTCACCTACCATTACGACGTCTCGAACGACTTCTACGCGTTGTGGCTCGACCGGCGCATGGTCTATTCGTGCGCCTACTTCCAGACGGCCGATGACGACCTGGACGCCGCGCAGGAGCGCAAGCTGGACTACATCTGCCGCAAGCTGCGCCTGAAGCCCGGCCAGCGGCTGCTGGACATCGGCTGCGGCTGGGGCGGGCTGGTGATGCACGCCGCGCAGCACTACGGCGTGGACGCCACCGGCATCACCCTCAGCCGGCCGCAGGTAGAGCTGGCCACCGAGCGGATCCGCGCGGCGGGCCTGGCCGACCGCTGCCGGGTCGAGGCGCGCGATTACCGGGAGCTGGACGAGCCGGAAGGGTACGACGCGCTGGTCAGCGTCGGCATGTTCGAGCACGTGGGCGCGGCGTTGCTGCCGACCTACTTCGCCCAGGCCTGGCGGCTGCTCAAGCCGGCCGGCGTCTTCCTCAACCACGGCATCGCGTGCCGGGCCAATCTGCCGCCGCAACACGGCCCCAGCTTCAGCGACACCTACGTCTTCCCCGACGGCGAGCTGGTGCCGATCAACGTCACGTTGGCCGCGGCCGAGGGGGCCGGCTTCGAGGTGCGCGACGTGGAGAGCCTGCGCGAGCACTACGCGCTGACGTTGCGCCACTGGGTGCGCCGGCTGGAAGCGCAGCACGAGCGGGCGCTCCAGTTCGTGGACGAGCCGACCTATCGCGTCTGGCGGCTCTTCATGTCCGGCTCGGCGCACGGCTTCACGCGCGGCCGGCTGAACGTCTACCAGGCGCT
>DAOTZV010000188.1:0-2767 GCA_034434235.1 Anaerolineae bacterium | reverse complement strand
TGGCCGCGGCGGCCATTGCGCTGATCGGCGTCCGGCGCCGCGGCCCCTATCTGGCCGGCCAACTGATCCCCATGGACGCGCCGGCCGAAGCGGGGCTGCTCCTGCCGCTCGATCTGGGCCGGCCGCGACGCCGGCGCGTGACCCTGGGCCGCGGGGGGAAGGGGGAATGGCGGCTGCCGGGCTGGTCGGGAGCGGTCCGGCTGGACGCCGACCGCGGGGGCAACGCGGTGCTCGTCCCCGTCGCGGGCGAGGTGACGGTGGACGGCCGGCCGGTGGGCCGGCCCCAGTCGCTGGCCGACGGCGCAGTGATCGGCTGCGGCGCGTATCGGATCCGGTACGAGAATCTGCTGAAGTGACGGGAGGCTTCCATGAACATGTACATTGATCGCAACGACGGCAATGCGACCTGGCCCAACGGCCTTCCCGGCCGGGCGGCCCAATCCAACGCGGGAGGTGTTTCGATGATCCAAACCATCAACGAAGTGAGCGCCGTGGAGCAAGTGGTCGCGTCCGTCCGCCTGGCCGCTGCGACGCCGGCCGGCGGGCGGGCGTCGGGCCCGATCCGGCTGGAGCAGCCGCTGCTGACGCTGGCGGTCGGCGGCTCGGCCCGGCAGGTCGCCACGCGGCTCAAGGCGGCCTTCATCGAGCGCTTCGGCCAGGTGCCGGAGAACGTCGTCATCCTCTGCTTCGACAGCGCCGATGAGTCGTTTGCGGTGCGCGAGGGCCGACATGGGACGATCGTGGCGCTGGAGGACCGGAGCGAGTTCCACCTGCTGGAGCGCGTGCCGATCGCCGGCATCAAGCGGGCGCCGCACTACCACGCGGCCTTCGTGGCCCGGCTGGGCGCCAACCTGGGGCGCATCCGCCGCGCGAGCATCGGCGACGGCTGCGCGCAGGAGCGGCCCCAGGGCCTGGCCGCGCTGGCCTGGAACGCGCCGAAGGTGATGCGGCTGATCGAGAACGCGATCCGCCGGTTGATCGAGCGCAGCGATGACCTGAACCGCGACGCGGGCGAACGCGGGGGCCTCAACGTGGTGTTGATCGGCTCCGCGCCGGGCGGCCAGGGCTCGGGCGCGCTGCACGACCTGGCGCAACTGGCCCACGCCGCGCTGCGCAAGGTGGGCGACCTGGAGGAGACCAGCCGGTTCATGGGGATCGTGCTGTTGCCGGGCGCGTTTCCGGGCGTGCGGGGCGCGAACATGGCCGCCAATACCTTCGCCTTCTTCCGGGAGATGGACGCGGCCATGCAAGGCGCGGCCTTTCGGGCCGTCTACCCCGGCAACATCCCGGTGGAGAACCAGGAGCCGCCCCTGGATGTGATCTTCGCCCTGGACGGCATTGACGAGCGCGGCCGGGCCTTCGCCAACCTGGACGAGGTGTGCGACCTGGCGGCGCAATCGTTGGCGGTGCTGCTCGGCTCGGAGGTGGGGATGCGCGAGGTGTTCGCCGCGGTGAACGAGCAGGGGGTGTTGCAGCGCGTGAGCACGGCCGGGTGGGGCACCTATCTGGCGACGATGGGCCACGCCAGCATCCGCTTCCCCGCGCAACGGACGGCCGATCGCTGTGCCCTGCGCCTGGCGGCCGAGATGGCCGATGCGGCGCTGGCGAATGCGGGCGGGGACCTCTCCCCCGTCTCGTCCCCTGCGCGGGGAGGGGCGGCAGCGGACCTCTCCCCCATTTCCGCCTCTGCGAGGGGAGGGGCGATCGTGGGCGCGGCGGCGCTGCGCGAGCGGCTGCGGCTGAACGCCAACGGTGCGCCGTTCGAGACGACCGTGGCCGCGCCCGCCAGCCTGGAACAGGCGCCCGGCGAGGAGCAGCCCGCGCTGGCCCGCGCGCTGGTCGCCAATTTCCTGCAGCGCCGGCTGTACGATAGCGCGTTCGCCCAGATCCAACGGACGGCCGAGGCGCTGACCGGCGAGCTGACCGACGAGCTGCTCGCCGACCTGGCGCCGTTGCGGGCCGCCGGCCACCTGGCGCATCTGTCGGCCTGGTTGCGCCGGACGGTCGAGGCGTTGCAGGACGAGTACACCGGCCTGCTGGCCGAGGCGAATCGCCTGGCGGCGGCCGTCGAGGCCGGCCAGAAGGAGCTGGATGTGGCCAGCGCCGGCCTCGATCAGGCGGCCGAAAGCCTGTTCCTCCTGCGCGGGGGCCGCGTGCGCGCAGCGGTGGGCCGCTATCTCGACAGCGCCAACGCTTTCATCCGCTTGCGGCTGGAGCAGCGGGTGGCCGAGGCGGCCGCCGACGTGGTGCATGGCGTGCTCGGCCGGGCGCGGGCGCTGGTGCAGGCCGCGGCCGAGACGGAGCAGCGCCTGCGCCAGGCGCGTACCCTCCTGGCCGATCGGGAGGCCGAGCTGGCCCGCCTGACGGCCGGCCGCGGGGAGATCAACCTGGCCACCGACGCGCTGGTGGCGCAGATCTACGCGCAGCACCGGCCCGACCCGGCCGGCCTGTTGCCGCAGCTTGCGGCCGGGAACGGCGAGCCGCCGGCCGACGGGCTGTTCGGCTGGAGCGCTCTGCCGGCCGAGGCGGTGGCGGCCCGGCTGCTGGCGATCGCGGCGCGGCCCTTCGAGCCCGTGCGGCAGATCACGGTCGAGGAGGTGTTGGCCCGGCAGTGGGACGACCGCTCCGCGCAGCAGTGGATCGGCCGGCTGGCCGACCTGGCGGCCGGGGCCTGGAACCTGGACCTGGCGCGCCTGCCCGACGGCGGCGCAGGGTTGGCGAGCTTCCTCACCATCGGCGTGCCCGAGGCGACGGGGAGCATCTTCGC
>DAOTZV010000187.1:0-24841 GCA_034434235.1 Anaerolineae bacterium | reverse complement strand
GAGGTCCGTCCCATGTTGCCCGCGCACTGGACGCGGCTGGCGTTCAAGTTCTATCACCGCGGCCGGCTGGAAAATGTGGAGGTGAAGGCGTAAGCGCGCCGTACACCGTCCCATGGACATCGTTCTCCCGCCCCTTTTCCTTCAGCGCATGGCCGCGCTCCTCGGCGACGAGTACGCGGCGTTCCTGGCCTCTTACGCAGCCCCGCCGGCGGCCGGGCTGCGCGTGAACACGTTGAAGATCAGCCCGGAGGAATTCCGGCGGCTGGCGCCCTTCGAGCTGACCCCGATCCCCTGGTGCCCGGCCGGGTTTGCAGTGAAAACCTCACCCCCGACCCCTCCCCTATCAGGGGAGGGGAGTCCTCCCCCTTCCCTCGCAGGGAAGGGGGCCGGGGGGTTAGGTCTCGCCGCAGCGAAAGAAACTGGAGGAGGCGGCCCCGGCAAACACCCCTACCATGCGGCCGGCCTCTACTATCTCCAGGAGCCGTCGGCCATGGCCGTGGCCGAGCTGCTCGACCCGCAGCCGGGCGAGCGCGTGCTCGACCTGGCGGCCGCGCCCGGGGGCAAGGCCACGCACATCGCCAGCCTGATGAAGGGCCGGGGATTGTTGATCGCCAACGAGCCGCACCCCCAGCGCGTGTGGGTGTTGGCCGAGAATCTGGAGCGCTGGGGCGCGGCCAACGTCGCCATCACCAACGAAACGCCCGAGCGCCTGGCCGACCGATTCGCGGGCTTCTTCGATCGGGTGCTGCTCGACGCGCCCTGTTCGGGCGAAGGGATGTTCCGCAAGAGCGCAGCCGCGCGGCAGGAGTGGTCGCCCG
Source organism: Anaerolineae bacterium (assembly GCA_034434235.1). Taxonomy (GTDB): domain Bacteria; phylum Chloroflexota; class Anaerolineae; order CG2-30-64-16; family CG2-30-64-16; genus CAKZKT01. Next base: position 24,023 of record DAOTZV010000187.1, on the reverse strand, counting down.
CGCTCGTCCAGGGATGCGCCCAGCGCCAATCGCTCATCCTGGAACAGGCCGGCCGGCTGGTGCGGCCGGGGGGCCGGCTCGTCTATTCGACCTGTACCTTCAACCCGGAGGAAAACGAGGAGACGGTGGCGCGCTTCCTGGAAGCGCATCCTGATTTTGAGCTGATCGCGCTGCCCCAGCGGCCCGGTTTCTCGGCCGGCGTTTGTGGTAGAGACGTTGCATGCAACGTCTCTACCCGTGTGGTCCGCCTGTGGCCGCACACCGGCCCCGGCGAAGGGCACTTCATCGCCGTGCTCCAGCGCCGGGCCGATGCCGACGTTCCCGTCGCGCGGCCGAAGCCGTGGCGCACGACGGCGCTCCCGCGGCCGGTCGAGCGGGCCTATCGGGCCTTCTGCGCGCAGAACCTTGCGACAGTTCCGGCCGCGGAGCGCCTGGCGCTGGTCGGCGCCTACCTCTACGCCTTGCCCCCCGATCTTCCCGATCTGACCGGCCTGCGCTTTCTCCATCCGGGCGGGTGGCTGGGAACGGCAAAGCGGGACCGCTTCGAGCCGGCCCACGCGCTCGCGCTGCGGTTGCGGCCGGCCGACGTTCTGCGCTGCGCCGACCTGCCGGCCGACAGCCCCGATCTGCGCGCCTATCTGCGCGGAGAGAGCTTTCGCAGCGCCAGCGAAGACGGCTGGACGCTGATTGCCGTGGACGGCTTCGCGGTCGGCTGGGGCAAGCGCGTCAACGGAACGCTCAAGAGCCACTATCCCAAGGGCCTGCGATGGACCTGAGTCGCATCCTCGTCTTGATCCGGGGCGCGGGCGACCTGGCGAGCGGCGTGGCCGGCCGGCTCCATCGTTGCGGCTTTCCCGTCGTCATGACCGAGCTGCCGCAGCCGCTGATGGTGCGCCGGCCGGTCTGCTTCGGCGAGGCGGTCTATGCGGGCGAGGTGCACGTCGAGGGGATCGTCGGCCGCCGCGTGCCCGACGTCGCGGCCGCGCGGCGCGCCCTGGCCGAGGGCGTGATCCCCGTGCTGGTGGATCCTTCGGCCGCGTGCCGGGCCGAGCTGGCGCCCCAGGTGCTGGTGGACGGCATCATGGCGAAGCGCAACACCGGCACAAGCCGCGGCGATGCGCCGCTGGTCATCGCGCTGGGGCCGGGCTTCACCGCCGGGGTGGATTGCCATGCCGTGATCGAAACCGCGCGCGGGCATTGGCTGGGCCGCGTCTACTGGGAGGGAACGGCCCTGCCCGACACCGGCGTGCCCGGCGAGCTGGGCGCGGCCACCAACCCGGCACGCGTATTGCGCGCGCCGGCCGACGGCATCGTGGAGGCCCGCGCGGCCATCGGCGATCGAGTGGAGCTCGGGCAGGTCGTGGCGGAGGTGGCCGGCGCGGCCGTGCGGGCCGGCTGTGCCGGCGTGTTGCGGGGCCTCATTCACCCTGGCGTGTACGTCGCGGCCGGCATGAAGATCGGCGACGTGGATCCGCGCGGCGCGCGCGACCATTGCTTCGCCATCTCCGACAAGTCGCTGGCCATCGCGGGCGGCGTGCTGGAAGCGATCCTGGTCGGCCTGGGGAAACCTCACCGCCGAGGCGCAAACTCGTAGGAGCGCGCGGCGTTCTGGCTTGCGGGGCCACGGCCCCGCTTTGGTTGGGCAGCGACAGCGGCGCCGGAGCGCCGCAATCCAGGATCAGGCGCAGCGCCGTCAGCGCGCCGGCGAGCATCTGCGTGCCCGTCGAGGCGCCGATGCCCATCAAACGAGAGGCGCGCTCGCCGAGATCCGCCGTCTCCTCGCGGCCGACCAGCCCGATCAACAGCTCGTGCAACAGCGCAGGGCCTTGTCCCCTGGCGAGATCAGACAGGAACGCGTAGCTGATCGTGTTCGTTCTGCGGCGCGCCCAGGCAAGCAAATCCTCGACCGGATCCGGGTCTCCACCCGTCGCATAAAAATGATGGAGCACGAAGAAGAGGCCGCCGACGAAGTCGTCGCCCGCCGGAGTGAGGCCCGGTCCCAGGCCGATCAAAGGCTTGCTGCGCTCCGCGAGGACTGCGAGATCCACGCCGGCCAATCCTGCAAAACGGTCCGCAAGGTGCAGAGAGGGCCCGGCCGGCCGACGCGCGTCGAGGTCGCCGGCCGTGGCCGCCAGGCGCGCCGCAATCGTTGCGCGCGCGGCCAGATCGGACGATTCGATGGGCCGCGGCCGCCACACGGCCGCGCCGCGGCCGTCCACCTGCACGCGTTCGCCGATCTGGAGCCGCGCGGCCTGGGCCCGGAAAGCCACGCCGACGGCCAATACGTCCGCGGGCCAGGAGCACACGATGCTGCGCGCATGTAACCATGCCGGTTCCCGCACCAGCCAGAAGAGCTCGCCCGCGTCCGTTTGCAGATAGACCGCGCCGGAAACGACCGCCAGGACCCGGCCCGTGCACGGGGCCGCAATCAACGCATGGGCGCGATGTCCGATGGCCCTCACTTTGGCCCCACATCCACCTCCCCGATGATCACCCGATCGGCCATCGGCCGGCCTTGCGCGTCCAAAACCGGCAGCCGTTGGCCGTTGTCCGGATCGTACAGGCCCACCGCGATGCGATAGCGCCCCGCGGCCAGGTCGGCCGGGATAGGCAGGCGATGCGGGTCGGTCAGGTGCTCGCCGGCCGCCCAGAACGAGGTCGGATACCAGTTGGCGAGCGGCGGACCGTCGCCATCCGCGATGGGCTGATCGCGCGCATCGAGCAGATGGACGAAGACCGTGTAATCGCGCTCCGGCCGGCTTTCCACCCGCCAGTGCAGCGTCACCGTGACGGCCGCGCCGGCGCGAACCCCCTCGGCCGACAGATCATAGCCGACCAGCCGCGTCCAGCCGCCCAGGTTCGCATCCAACGCATGTTGCGGTGTGGAGGGATCGGTCGGCACGGCAATCTTGACCCGGGTCAAAATGGGCATCAACACCACGTGGCCGGCCGGATCAACGACCCGCAAGCGCTCCCCGGTCCGATAGCGATAGAGGCCGGCGATCAGATGGGCTGCGATCGGTTGCATCGGCGCGCGCGACACGGGCACCATGAACCGATCCGAGATCACCTCGCCGGCCGACCACATGCTGGTCGGATAGAGGCCGCCGCCGCCGTAGCTATCCACCTGGCCCAGGATCTGATCGCGGTCGGCCACGAGCTGCACGAAGATGCTCAGGTCTTCATCGGTCGGCTCCAGCGCCTGCCAGTAAAGCGTCACGGGCACTGCATCGCCGGGCCGGACGACCTCGGTTCCCACCTCGAATGCCGCCAGGCGGGCCACGTTGCCGTAGGTCGCGTTGAAAGGCCGCGCGGTGGCGGGGATCTGGTCCCGCGTCAGGATGGGAGGCGGCGTATAGGCCGGCCGGATGGACGTGAACGGCGCAGAGGCGGCCACCACGAAGAAGAACGCGGCCACGCCGACGGCAACCCGACCCTGCCAGCGCGATGGGAACCACGTCAATAAGCCCAATGCCAGGAAGAGCGCGATCGGCGAGATCGCGGGGAAGAAGAGCCGTCCCTGCGACGCAAAGGTCTCCGATGTCCAGCGCATCAGCGCGACAAATTCGATGAGCATCCACGCGCTGAGCAGGCCGAGCTCGCGCCAGGGAATCGGCCGGCCGGCGCGCCATCGGCGCCAGGCCCAGGCCGGCACGCCGAGCATGGCGACCAGCGTCAACGCATCGAAGACGCGGTAGAGCCAGGCCGGCCGTAACAGGACATTCACGACGCCGAACAGTCCCCAGAAGTTGATCCGCAGGCCCTCGAATTCGGCGAGCAGGTCGAGCAGCGATGGCCGGGTCGGCCGGCGGCCGACGATGTCCAGCATCGCGTTCAGGCCGGTCGGATCGCCATAGAGCAACACGTTGCGCACATACCACCAGCCGGCAATCGCAATGACCGGCAGGAGCAGGATGACATAGTGGACTACCCAGCGCCGGATAAAGCTGTAGCGCAAGCCTCCGGCTTGTGTTCTCCCCGCTGCAAGCAAGTCGGCGGCTTGCGCCACAGGCCCATGATTCCGGCGTGAAAGGCCGAGCGCCAGCCCGGCGAGCGGAATCAGGCCGAGCGCGCTCAGCTTGGTGAGACACGCCAGGCCGATGATGACCCCGGTCAACAACAGCGAGCGGATCGTCGCCCCGCGCTGGATCAGGCGCACCAACAGCACGAGCGTCAGCGACGACAGGAAGATGACCAGGTTGTCGTTGTTGACCGACGCGCTGATGAACACGAACATCGGGATGAACGCGTTGAGCGCCAGCGCCGTCACAGCGATTCGCCCATCAGCCGGGAAGACGGCGCGACCGAGCGCATAGGTACAGAGGAGCGTGCCGACCGCCAGCACCAGCGAGAAGAAGCGCGTCAGATGGACGCCGAGGACCGCGCCGCGCCACGGGAAGGCCTCTCGGTCGGTGTGAAGGATAATGTTCTTGTTGTCGTGCGCCAGGGGGATGCCGAACCGCGCGTGCGGATTGACGCGATGGATGGCGGGCAGATCGCTCACATCGAGCCAATGCGTCAGGGCCGCGGCCAACGCATAATAGAGAGGCGGCTGGCTTCCCTCCTGTTGCCACAGCGTCTGCTGGCCGGCGCGCTGCACGGGAAGGCCGCCGCCCTGGGCCAGATGTGCGACGAACGGATAGTGGCTCATCTCGTCCGGCGCTTCGAAGATGGGCACGATGATGCTATACGTCACGCCCAGGGCGACGAAGAGCGCGAGAATGCCAACGGCAACGAGATGGCGTTTCAGCAGGTTCACGATGGTCTCCTGACCAGGAGATTATACACGGGGATGAGATGGAGGGGAAAATCGTGAGGGCGCACGGCCGTGCGCCCTCACGGACACGCGATGGATGCTTGTCTCAGTGGCTCATGCGCCGTCTGGTGAGCGGCGATCAACGCGCGATGACAACGAGCGCTGCTTTACGTGCCGGGCACCTGGAAGGGTGCCCGGCACGTCCGGCGGCCCGTTTTCAGATCAGGATGACGCGAGCGCGGCCAACGCGTTTGCTACACTATCTTCGGGGCTCACACCATACTGCACATCGGCGATCTTGCCGTCCGCGTCGATCACAAAGTGCGAACGGATGATGCCGAAGTACTTCTTGCCGTACATGCTCTTCTCGCCCCACACACCGTACAGCTCCGCTACCTTATGGTCTTCATCTGCCAGCAGGTGAAACGGCAGGTTGAACTTGGTGCGGAAGCGGACATGGCTGTCCACGCCGTCCGGGCTGATGCCGAATACCACGGCATCCTTCTCGGCGATCTCCACATAATGATCCCGAAAGCCACAGGCCTGGGTGGTACAGCCGGGGGTGTCATCCTTCGGATAGAAATACAACACCACGCGCCGGCCGCGCAGATCGCTCAGCCGAATGATCGTGCCATCGTCTGCCGGAAGGGCAAAATCGGGGGCCGGGGTGCCTACGGCCGGCACATGCGCCGGAATCTCGGTCGTCTTCTTGGCCATGATCGTTTCTCCGTTTGATCGAGTTTTGCCCGCTCCGGCTTGCGCGTGCAGCGCCAACCGCAGCCGGGCTTTGCTTATCACGGCCTATTATACAAGGTTTATCCATGAAAAGATGATAGATCGCATACAATCCCGACCGGCTTTCGCCCGGTTTTCATTCTTGACATGATGCCGGATTTCGACTATACTATAATCAATCTGATTGATTTGATCAATTGAAACAATATGAACAAACAGGTCACGCCATCATGATCGCTTCGCGGATCGAATCGGAATTCCTGCGCTATCTGTTGACACACGACTGCCAGCCCGGCACGCGGCTTCCCTCCCTCGACGAGATCAGCGCCGAGATCGGCATCAGCGTGGGCAAGCTGCGCGAGCAGTTCGAGGTGGCGCGCGCCCTCGGCCTGGTCGAGGCCAGCCCGCGGCGCGGGATCCGCTGCCTGGCCTATGATTTCCTGCCCGCGGTGCGGCTGAGCCTGATGGTGGCGCTGGCGCTCGATCGCAACGCGTTCTCGGCCTTCGCCGCGCTGCGCATCCATCTGGAAACCGCGTTCTGGGACGAAGCCGTCGGCCGGCTGTTGCCCGAAGATGTGGCGCGGCTGAACGAGCTGGTAGCCCAGGCGCAGGCCAAACTCGCGGAAGATCGCATCCAGATTCCGCACCCCGAACACCGCCAGTTTCACCTGACCATCTTCAGCCGGCTGGAGAACCCCTTTGTCCAGGGGCTGTTGGCCGCGTACTGGGATGCCTACGAGGCCGTGGAGTTCAACACTTATGCCGATTTCAGCTATCTGCAAGAGGTCTGGAGCTATCATGAGCGCATCGCCCGGGCCATCGAGGCCGGCGACCTTGCGACCGGAAAGGATCTCCTGATTCAACACATGCGGTTGATAGACAGAATGGGGGTCGCGCACGAGTTCGCGATACCCGTGAATACGCCACAAACCCAAGGAGCCATGCTATGAGTATTGCACTTCAAGAAGCCCCCGCCCAACAGAAGGTAGAGTCGCCGGCCATCGCCCGGACGGCCGATCGGTGGGTGAACAACTTCGCCATCAACATCGCCACCGTCAACGGCTCGGGCAGCCAGACCAGCAACGGCGTCCTGCTGCGCGCGCTATTCAAGATGGGCATCCCGGTGAACGGCAAGAACATGTTCCCCAGCAATATCCAGGGCCTGCCCACCTGGTACATCATCCGCTTGAGCAAGGACGGCTATCTGGGTCGCAAGGAATCTTACGAGGTCGCCGTGTGCATGAATGGCCGCACTGTCGCCGAAGACATGGCCAATGTCGCGCCGGGCGGCATCGTCATCTACGACGATAGCCTGCCGATCCCCGCACGCCGCGGGGACGTCACCTACTACCCCGTGCCGGTCGGCCAGTTGGTCAAGGAGGCCAACCTGCCCTACGAACTGCGCGACTACATCGCCAACATGGTCTACGTGGGCGCGCTGGCCTATCTGCTGGGGATCGAGCTGAAGGAGATCGAAGACGCCATCTCCTGGAACTTCAGCGGCCGGCCCAAGCCCACGCAGCTCAACATGGACATGGTGCGTCGCGCCTATGCCTGGGCCGAACGGAACCTGGTCAAGTCCGATCCGTTCCGCGTGGAACGCATGAGCGGCTTCAACGAAGGCAAGATCCTGGTGGACGGCAACACCGCGGCCGCCCTGGGTGCCATCTTCGGTGGCGTGACGGTCGTCTCCTGGTATCCGATCACCCCGGCCTCCAGTGTGGCCGATGCGCTGAACAAGTATTTGCCCCAACTGCGCACCGAGCCGGAGACCGGCAAGGCCACCTTTGCCATCATCCAGGCCGAAGATGAGCTGGCCGCGCTCGGCATGGTGGTGGGCGCCGGCTGGGCCGGCGCGCGCGCTATGACCGCCACCTCGGGCCCCGGCCTCGACCTGATGGCCGAGTTCGCCGGCCTGGCCTACTTCGCGGAAGTGCCGGCCGTCATCTGGGACATCCAGCGCATCGGGCCGTCCACCGGCCTGCCGACCCGCACCAGCCAGGGCGACATCGCCGCGGCCTACTACCTGAGCCACGGCGACACCCGCCACGTGCTCCTCTTCCCGGCCGACCCGAAGGAATGCTTCGAGTTCGGCTGGCTGGCCTTCGACCTGGCCGAACGGCTCCAGACGCTGGTGATCGTCCTGAGCGACCTGGACCTGGGCATGAACTCCTGGATCAGCGACCCGTTCGAATATCCCGACCGGCCGATGGACCGCGGCAAGGTGTTGACGGCCGAACAGGTGCGCGAGCTGGGCGGGTCGTGGGGCCGCTACAAGGACGTGGACGGCGACGGGATCGCCTATCGCACCCTGCCGGGCACGCCGCATCCGCTGGCGGCCTACTTCACGCGCGGCACCGGCCACGACGAATACGCGCGCTACAGCGAGCGCCCCGAACATTGGGAGGCCAACCTGAACCGCCTGGCCCGCAAGTTCGAGACCGCCCGGCGCCTGGTGCCCGGCCCGATCGTCGAACGCGTCGAGGGCGCGCGGTACGGGATCATCACCATCGGCTCCAATCATCCGGCGGTTGAAGAGGCGCGCGATCTGTTGCGCGCGGCCGGCGTCGAGACCAGCTACATGCGCCTGCGCGCGCTGCCGATCAACGAAGAGGTGCGGCGATTCATCGAGGAGCACGATCGCATCTTTGTGGTGGAAAACAATCGGGACGGCCAGCTCAACCTGATCTTGCTGTCGGAAGAGCCATGCTGCGGCGAGAAGCTCGTCTCGATCGCCCGCTGCAACGGCTGGCCGCTCTCGGCCGAGTGGATCGCCGACGCGATCCAGAAGCAGATGTGACAGGAGCGTCACCTATGGTCACCATCGAAGTCTCGCCCCGCGGGGCCAAAGTCAATGCCCTGGGCCTGGACAAGAAGGCTTATCAGGGCGCGCCGTCCACCCTGTGCAAGGGGTGCGGCCACGATAGCATCAGCCAGCGCATCATGAACGTCGCCTGGGAGCTGGGCCTGGATCAGACGCAGGTCGTCAAGATGAGCGGCATCGGCTGCTCCAGCAAGTCGCCGGCCTACTTCCTGGGCTGGAGCCACGCGTTCAACGGTCTGCACGGCCGCATGCCGGCCCTCGCCACCGGCGCGGTCGTCGCCAACCGCAACCTGACGGTGATCGGCGTCAGCGGCGACGGCGACACCGCCTCCATCGGCACCGGCCAGTTCAAGCACGCCATCCGCCGCAACGTGCCGATGGTCTACATCGTGGAGAACAACGGCGTCTACGGCTTGACCAAGGGCCAGTTCAGCGCCACGGCCGACCTGGGCCAGAAGTTGAAGTACGCCGGCGTGAACAACCTGCCGCCGCTCGACATCTGCATGGAGGCGCTGGCGGCCAATGCCACCTTCGTGGCCCGCAGCTTCGCCGGCGATCCCAAGCAGGTCGAGAGCCTGCTGAAGGCCGCGTTCAGCCACCGCGGCATCGCCGTGCTCGACATCATCAGCCCGTGCGTCACCTTCAACAACCACGACGATTCGACCAAGAGCTATAGCTGGGGCCGCGCCCAGGAAACGCCGCTCAACGAGCTGAACTTCATCCCCGACTACGCGGAGATCACCATTGACAGCCAGTACGAAGGAGAGCTCCAGGTCGAGATGCACGACGGCACAAAAATCGTCCTGAAGAAGCTCGATCCCGATTACGACCCGACCGACAAGCTCAACGCCTTCCGCACCCTGGAGGAAGCGCGGCAAAAGCAACAGTTCATCACCGGCCTGATCTACGTCAACGAGCACGAACGCCCCGACCTGCATGAGCTGTTGCACTTCTCGGATACGCCGCTGGTCCATCTGCCGGAAGCGGTGCTCCGGCCCAGTCGCGAGACGTTGCAACAAGTCCTGGCTTCGCTATAATGACAGGAAATACGTACCAGGCGCCGACAAGGCGCCTGGTACGTCCAGGTAAACCCATGGAGGTCCCCATGCCCATCGTCGAAAAACTCGGCAGCTTCTTCCTGGGACGGGAGTATGACCTGAAAACCCATCAGACGCTTCCCGATCGGCCGGTCAACTACGACGCGCGCGATCTCACCACCCATGCACTCGTCGTCGGCATGACCGGCTCCGGCAAGACCGGCCTGTGCATTGATCTGATGGAAGAGGCGGCGCTCGACGGCGTGCCCGCCATCATGATCGACCCCAAGGGCGACATCACCAATCTCCTGCTCACCTTCCCCGAGCTGCGGCCGGAGGACTTCCTGCCGTGGATCAATCCCGACGATGCCCGGCGCAAGGGACAGACGCCCGAAGAATACGCCGCCACGGTCGCCAAGACCTGGCGCGAGGGCCTGGCAAGCTGGGAGGAAGGTCCGGAGCGCATCCGGGCGCTCAAGGACGCGGCCGACTTTGCCATCTACACGCCCGGCTCGGAGGCGGGGTTGTCCGTCAGCATCCTCAGCAGCTTCAAGGCGCCCGACCTGGACTGGGACACCGAGACCGAGACGTTGCGCGACCGCATCCAGGGCACTGTGTCGGGCCTCTTGGGTCTGATCGGCGTGGCGGCCGATCCGGTGCGCAGCCGCGAGCACATCCTGCTTTCGACGATCTTCGAGCACGCCTGGCGCGCCGGCCAGGATTTGGACATCGCCCAATTGATCATGCAGGTGCAGAAGCCGCCCTTCCGCCAGATCGGCGTCTTCGACGTAGAAACCTTCTTCCCGGAGAAGGATCGCTTCGGCCTGGCGATGGCGCTCAACAACATCATCGCCTCTCCCAGCTTTGCGGCCTGGACGCAGGGGGATCCGCTGGACATCGGCGAGATGTTCTACACGGCCACCGGCAAGCCCCGCCACACGATCTTCTACATCGCGCACCTGAGCGACGCCGAGCGGATGTTCTTCGTCACCCTGCTGCTGGAGCAGATCATCTCCTGGATGCGCGGCCAGCCCGGCACCACCAGCCTGCGCGGCCTGGTCTACATGGACGAGATCTTCGGCTTCTTCCCGCCGTCGGCCAACCCGCCGAGCAAGAAGCCGATGTTGACGCTGCTCAAGCAGGCGCGCGCGTTCGGCCTGGGCATCGTGTTGACGACCCAGAACCCGGTGGACCTGGACTACAAGGGGTTGACCAACGCCGGCACCTGGTTCATCGGCAAGCTCCAGGCCGAGCGCGACAAGACCCGGCTGATGGACGGGCTGGAAAGCGCTATGTCGGAAGCCGGCGCGGCCCTCGACCGCGCCGCGCTCGATCGCACGATCTCCGCGCTGGACAACCGCGTCTTCTTGATGCACAACGTGAACCTGCGGGCGCCGGTCATCTTCACCACCCGCTGGGCCATGAGCTATCTGCGCGGGCCGTTGACGCGGCAGCAGATCAAGACGCTGATGGCTCCGCGCAAGGCGCAGGTCGCCGAGACGAAGCCGGCCGCGGCCGCGGCGGCAACCGTCGCGGCGCGAGGTGTGGCGGCCGGCGCCGCGACCGGCCTGATGGCGCAGCCGCCGGTGCTTCCGCCCGCCATCAAGCAGGTCTATCTGCCGGTGGCATTGACCGAGAGCCAGGGCGTGCGCCAGGTGGCCGATCGCGCGGGCGGGAGCGTGACGCCGACCGAGAAGCGACTGGTCTACACCCCCGCCTTGATCGGTTTCGCCAGCGTGCGCTTCGTGGATCGCAAGCTCAACCTCGACGAGACGCAGGACATCGCACTGCTGTTGCCGCTCGATGAAAAGAACAAGGTCGTGTCCTGGAAGGATGCCCGACCGATCGGCCTTGACCCGCGCGACCTGGCCGACCGACCGGAACGCGACGCCTTCTTCGCGGCCGATCTGCCCCCGGCCGTGACCGATGCCCGGGCGTTCGGTCGGCTGGCCGGCGAGCTGGCCGATCATCTCTATCAGGGACAGGCGTACACGTTGGCCTACAACCCCGCCCTGAAACTGTACAGCCGGCCGGGCGAATCGGAGCGCGATTTCAAGATCCGCTGTCAGCAGGCGGCGCGCGAACAGCGCGACGCGGCCGTGGACAAGCTGCGCGCCAAGTATCAGGTGCAATTCGACCGGCTGGAGGACAAGCTGGATCGCCAGCGCCGCGAGCTGGCCGAGAGCGAAGGCCAGTTGAAGGGCCGCATCGGCGAGGAAGTGTTGTCGGGCCTGGCGACGGTTGCGGGCGCGCTGGGCGTGCTTGGCCGGCGCAGCTCCAGCCTGCGCGGATTGACGAGCGTGGCCACCCGGCGGCGCATCACGGCCCAGGCGCAGGCCAATGTCGCCGCGGCAAAGGCCGAGATCGCCCGACTCCAGGCGCAAGTCGAGCAGCTCAAGAACGATATGGAGCAGGACATCAAGCAGGTGACGGATCAGTGGACTGCGGCGACCGAGACGATCCAACAGGTCAAGGTGATGCCCAAGAAGACGGACATTGACGTGCAGATGGTGGCCCTGGCCTGGGCGCCCACGTGGGAAGTGACCTACGAGGACGCGCGCGGCCGCAACCGCACCGAAGCCGTGCCCGCGTATCGGGTCGAAGCATGAACATGCGGTCTCCTACCCCGTCAGGGCAGGAGACCGCTTTGCCATTGCCGGGCCGCCGGCTTCAGGCCACTTCTTCCAACAGTGCATCGTAGGCCGGCGCCTGGACGGACCAATCGAAGCGGGCCGCGGCCGCGCGCAGGCCGGCCGGTGCCTGTGGCGCGGCCAATGCCGCGCGCAGCCGCTCCAGGAGGCCGGCGAAGTCGTCGTAGAAACAGAGATCGTGGAACTCGGCCGGAATCAGCTCCGGGTAGCTGAGGCGCCGCGGCAAGACCGGCCGGCATCCGCAATAGAGCGCCTCCACGATGCTCACGCCGAAGAACTCGTGGATGGCCGTGCTGAGCACGATGTCGGCCTCCCACAGGAGGCGGCCGTAATCGGCCGGACTTTCGACATACCCGAAATGTACCACGCGTTCCGCCAGCCGGCGCCTGGCCTCCTCGAACTCGACCGGTTGCACCCGGAAGTTGGCCCCTGCCAGCGCCACCCGAAATGCCGCGCCCTCATCGGCCAGCGCATACAGCGCGCGCAACATGGTGGCCGGATCCTTGTCGTACTCCCACCGTTGGTTCCACAAGATCAAAGGCGCGACGTCCGGCGGTCGCGGCCCCGCGCTGCGTCCGCGCAGTGAGTCGAACCGCGCCAGATCGCACCCCACGGGCAGCACGCATGACTTCGCCCGCGTGAGCTCGACCGTCTCCAGATGAGTGTAATCGGGGAAATGTTTGAGCAGCCGCGGCAGCTCGGCGAACCAGCTTTGCAGATGATAGGCGGAGTTGAAGCATACCCGGTCGGCGGCCAGCATCGAGAGGTGTTGGATCATGCCGTAGGTCAGATCCCGTTTGGCGCCCGGTGGCGGGGGATAGGTGAGCTGGTTCTCGTGCATGTACAGGACGACGGGCACGGCCGCCAGCTCGCGGCGCAGGAGCGCCAGGAAAGCCGGCACGTTGACCATGCTGGTCGCGAAGAGCAGGTCGGGGCGTTCGCCGGCGGCCAGGAGCGCGCGAGCCTGTTCGGCCAGCTCCAACGCCGCACCCTGCATGCGCCACTTCCAGAAATAACCCGCCATGGCGAGCAACCGCACGCGATGGCGGCTGTGCGCGGCATAGCCCTCGGCCCAGGCGCGGTGCGAGCCGGTGTGATAGGGAGTGAGCAGCCAGACGGTCAACGGTTCGCGCATGGTCGTCACGCGAAGTTCAATTCGCAATCTGATGCTTGTGGCTTCGAAGCAGATGTTACAGAGCCATACTATAGCACCTCTCGTGTCTGCCGACAACATCATCCTCTTCATCTGATCCTGATAAAGATCATTTGCGGCTCAAGATTTCCTATGTAATAATACACACGTAATCCATCTGCCAGTGATCCGTCTCGCAATCCTCCTGCGGGCATCATGGTCAAAGCTGATCGCCAGCAGTTGCTCATGCGCCATCTGGCGGGCGGCGCACACCCCACGATGACGATGAGCGATCCTTAAGTGCCAGGCATCTTGCAGAGTGCCCGGCACGTGACGACGATTGTCAGGTTAATACCAGCGAGGCCTCATGCGCAAGATCACACGCCGCGAGTTCATTGCCCGGGCGGCCGGCCTGGCGGCCGCCTGTGAGATCGGCCGGCGGCTGGGCCCGGCCGCCGCGACGGCCGCCGACGCCTGGCCTGCGGTCGTCGTCGCCAGGGGCACGAACGCCGATACGGCCGCCGCCATCCTGAAGACGGCGCTGGATGGCATCGGCGGGATCGGCCGCTTCGTCAAGCCCGGCCAGACCGTCGCGATCAAGCCCAACGCGACATGGGCCTATCCGCCCGGCACCGCTTCTTCCACCGACCCCGACCTCCTGCGCGCGCTCATCCAGATGGTGCGCGAGGCCGGCGCCAAACGCATCATCGTGCTGGATCGTTCGACCCTTTGGCCCGCGGCCGAGGCGCTCCAGATCAGCGGCCTGGGCAAGGTGCTGGACGAGATGGGCGTGGAAAAGGTCATTCCCGAGGGCTATCTGGCCCCCGCGCAGATCTGCACGATGGTCGAATTCCCCAAGGCCAAAGTGCCGGAGTTCCGCAAGATCCCCATGCTCAAGGCCGCGGTCGAGGCCGACGTGCGGATCAACATGGCCGTCGCCAAGAGCCATCTGGTCACCAAGTACACGATGTGCCTCAAGCACATGATGGGCTTCATGCAACAGCCGAACGCCCTCCACGTGCAGCTCGAACAGGGGATCGCGGACATCAACACCGAGTCGGCCGTGCGAGCGCATCTGCACATCCTGGAGGCAATCCGGGTGCGGCTGCCGGTGGGCGCGGCCCGGCAGGCCGGCGGCGACGACAACGAGATCACCAATCCGCGGCGGGTCAAACGGCTGAACGAAATCGTTGTCGGCACCGACCCCGTGCTGATAGACGCCTACGGGTGCATCAAATACTTCTCGATCAAGCCGCAAGAGCTGACGCACGTGAAGTTCGCGGCCGAGGCAGGCGTGGGCGAGATAGACGTGGAAAAAGCCATCGCGGCCGGCCGCCTGCAGACGTTCATCGTGGGCCAGCCGACCCCCACGCCGACGGCCACGCTCACGCCGACGGCCACTCAGATCACTGCGGCCACGGCCACGCGGACGCCGACGCAAGGCCCATCGCCCACCCCCACGCGGGTGCCTACCAACACGCCCCTGCCGACTCCCGAGCCGTACATCGCGCATGCCGCGCCGACCAGGAGCCACCCGAAGGCCGAATCCGAGGCCGCCGCGCCGGGCGCCGTCGCCGACCCGACCCCCTTCCTCGGCGTCGCGCTGATCCCGGCCGCGGCCGTGGTCGCCGGCGCGAGCATCGTCGTGCGCCAGCGCCTCGAGCACGACGCGCTCCGGCCAGGGGGAGCGCCCTCTACTCCATCCGAGGAGGATGCCGATGCTCGCGAAACCGACGACCGCTGATCGCCAGCAACGTCGCGGGCTGTTGGATCGCGCCGCCCGGCGCAGCGTTCAACTGGGCTTTCTGCTCCTCTTTCTCTATCCGCTGGCGTTGACGGCCTATCAGCGCGTGACGTCTCGGGCCGCGCCGTCCTTCACGTCGTGGCTGTTGCCATGGGACCCGCTCCTGTTGGCCGGCCATCTGGCGCATCGCAACTGGGCCGCCATCGTGATCGGCGCGCCGCTGCTCTTGCTGGCGCTCACGTTGCTCCTGGGCCGCTTCTTCTGCGGCTGGGTGTGTCCGATCGGCGCGGTGCTCGACCTGGTGCGGCCGCTGGCGTTCTGGCGCCGGAGGAAGCCGCGGTCGCCGCGGACCATCGCAGTGAATCGCGGCGGCAAGCCCGGCCGGCCGGCCGGCGTCCGGCTCTTCGGCCGCCACACCAACAGCCGGCTCCGCTATTGGATCTTGATCGGCGCGCTGGCGGCCGGCGTCTTTTCGCTCCAGGCCCTGGGGCTGCTCGATCCGCTGGTGATCTTCCATCGCACTGCGACCGCGCTGGCGAGCAACGCGTTTGCCCTGCGCATGCCGGCGCTGCGCGCCTTCTTCTCGTTGATCTCGCTGCTCTTCCTGGGCATCCTCCTGCTGGAACTCTGGCAGCCGCGCTTCTGGTGTCGCAACCTGTGCCCGTTAGGCGCGCTGATCAGTGTTTTCGCGCGCTTCAGCCTGCTGAACCGCCGGGTGAGCAGCGCGTGCACGCTGTGCGGCGAATGTCAGCGCGTGTGCGCCATGAACGCGATCCCGCGACGAGAGCCGCACGACACCGACTATACGGCGTGCACCTTTTGCCTGGAGTGCGAAAGCGCGTGTCCGAATGGAGGGATTTCCTTCGGCTTCGGCACGCTGGCGGGCAAGCAGTGGCAGCGACGGCCCCACAATCCGCAGGTCGGCCGCGGGCCGCAGCTCGAGGGGAGCTATGTGGCGAAACCGACCGGCTTCGGGGCCAGGATCAGCCGGCGCGAGCTGATCGGCGGGGTGGCGGCCGGCGTGGCCGGCGTGGCGCTGGCGCCGGCGATCCAGCTCGCGCGCGGCCGCGCGCTGCTCCGGCCGCCGGGCGCGCTGCCCGAAGAGGAGTTCGTGCGCACCTGTATCCTGTGTCAGGAGTGCGTGCGGGTGTGCCCCACCGGCGGGCTCAAGCCGACCGCGTTCGAGGGAGGGTTGGCGGCGGTCGGCACGCCGCACCTGGTGCCGCGCGTGGGCGCGTGCACGCGCAACCCCAGTTGCCCGCACCTGTGCGCGCAGGTATGCCCGGTCGCCGCGATCCGGCCGATCGCGGCCGATCAGGTGAAGATCGGCCGGGCGGTCGTAGATCACGATCTGTGCCTGGCGTGGGATCAGCAGGTCAAATGCCTGGTGTGCGTCGAGGCGTGTCTGGTCGAGGCGGCCCTGGTGTATAACGGCCGGATCATCGTGGACCCACTCCGCTGCACCGGCTGCGGCCGCTGCGAGAACGCCTGTCCGGTGGCCGGCAGCGCGATCCACGTCAAGCCGTTCGCCGAGCTGACCTGATCATATGCCTGTACCGCAAGCCTCCGGCTTACGTTGGCGTTGGCGACCCGCCACAAGCCGGAGGCTTATGCTACGTCGTCATGCAACCGCCGCCGCATTAAACCCGTAGCGCAAGCCTCCGGCTTGCGCTACATCACGGCAGGCGCAACGCGATCACCGCGCCATCCTGTCCCAGCAAATAGAGCAACCCATCGCCCACCAGCGGCCCGGCCGCGAGCCAGTCGCCGGTGTCGAACTGCCAGAGCGGCCGGCCGGTGCGCGCATCCGCGGCATAGAGGTATGGATCGGCCGCCGCGGTGTAATAAAGCGTCTGGCCGACCAGGGCCGGCGCGTGGCGCAATGCGCTGGCCGCGGTCCATTCCCAACGAGGTTCGCCGGTCAACACATCGAGGGCTGTCAGCGTCTTGCCCGCGGAAGCCACATACACGGTCTCGCCGCCGACGACCGGCTGCGCGTAGACGGCGTCGGGCGTGGAATAGCGCCAGTACTCGCCGCCGGTGGCCGCGTCCAGGGCATAGACCCGGCTATCCCCTGCGCCGACGAAGACGCGGCCCTCGGCTACGGTCGGCTGGCTTTCCACCGCGCCCTGGGCCATGATGCCGCTTCCCCACACCTCGCGTCCCGTCGCGGCCTCCACCCCGAAGATCCGGCCATCGGCCGCGCCGAAATAGAGCATGCCGTCGGCCAGGGTCGGTGCCCCGGTGAGCGGCCCGACGGCTTCGATCTTCCAAAGCAACGAGCCGTCGGCCGGCGCCAGCGCGGAAAAAGAGCCGTCGCCGGAAGCCACATAGATCGCGTCAGGTGTCGCCAGCGCTGCGGCATAGATCGGGGCCGAAGTCTGATAGCGCCAGAGCAACCGGCCGTCGTCCGCTTGCAGCGCGTACAGCGCGCCATCGGCCGCGCCGACGAGCACCCGGCCCGCGGCCAACGTCGGCGCGGAGGTGGCCCGCGCCGGCAATCGGCTCTCCCAGCGCGGCGCGGCCGTGACGGCGTCCAGCGCCACCAGCCGGCCCTCTTCCAGCGCCGCCACCAGCGTTCCCGCGCCGAGCGCCAGGCCCGCGGGCCGGCCGGCATCGGCGAGCGCCAGCCATGCGCGCGGCAGCGGACCGTCGGCCGTCGCGGCCGCTTGCAGGGCGGCCAGCTCGGCCGCGATCTCGCGGTCGTCGGGCCGGAGCGCGGCCGCCTGCTGTAGATAACGCTGCGCCAGCCGACGGCGCCCCTGGCCGGCGTAGGCGTGTCCCAGCTTGCGCAAGGCCGGGACGTACCGGCCATCGCGCTCCACCGCCTGGCGGTAGGCCAGGATCGCCTCGGCCGTGCGGCCGGCGGCGGCCTGCCGATCCCCCTCGGCCACGAAAGTCGCGGCCGGGCCGGAAACGAGAGGCCGCAGGAAATCGGCGGCCGGCGCGTTGCACGCGGCCAACATCAGGGCCAACCCGCCGGCCAACGCCCACACCAACCAACGGGGAACGACTCGAGCACGGATATCTGTTTGTGTCGTCATTGCACTCTGCTCTCACCGGAATTACAGGCTCAAGGCCGCCCTCATTGTACCATAAAACCCACGCCGCCTGCTGCATGGGAAGATGCAACAGGCGGCGTGGGCGCCGGCGAATCCTGTGGCCCTGATATAGAACTACTTGAGCTCAGAGGTGCAATGGGGACAACGCGTCGCTTTCAGCGGAATGGTAGAAGCACAGAAGGGGCATTCCTTGGTGTTGGCAGGAGCCGGCGCCGGCGCCTTCTTGAGCTGGTTGTAGGCTTTGACGACCAGGAAGATCGCGGCCGCGATGATCAAGAAGTTGATGATCGTGTTGATGAAGAGGCCATAGTTCCAGGTGACCGCGCCCGCCTTCTGCGCCGCCTCCAGAGTGGCATAGGTCGCCCCGGCCGGGCCCTTCAACACGATGAAGTAATTGGTGAAGTCGGCCCCGCCCAACAGCAGGCCGATCGGCGGCATCAAGATGTCTTTAACAAAGGAGTTGACGACCGCACCGAAGGCCGCGCCGATCACGATGCCCACGGCCAGATCGAGCACATTGCCGCGCAGGGCGAATTCCTTGAATTCTTTCAACATGACGGACTCCTTTCTGGATGGGTATTGGATATTCAGATATTGGGCTTGCTCCGCCAGAGCTGATTCCAGAATAGCAATAATACCTTACGTTTTTCATTAACAGGCTGGTCTTCTACTGCCGCTTATAAGCCGGGAATGTATATCCCGCCCCGCGCTCGGTCAAGATGTAGCGCGGCCGCGAAGGATCGGGCTCGATCTTCTGGCGCAGGCGGCGGATATGCACCCGCAAGGAGTCCTCGAACACCTCTTCGAGCGGCCACAGGCGCCGCAACAGGAAATCCACCGAAACGATGTGGCCCGCATTGCGGATCAGGATGTAGAGCAGCTTCGTCTCGGTCGGCGTCAGGGCCACCGGTTGGCCGTTGACGATCGCCTGTTGACGGGCGAAGTCCACGCTGAGATAATCGTCCACGCGGGTGATCGGATCGAACGCATACGCGAAGTCGCCGATCCGCCGCAGCAGGCGCTGGACGCGCACCACCAGCTCGCGCGGGCTAAACGGCTTGACGATGTAGTCCTCGGCATAGCGGTCAATGCCCTGGATGATCGTCTCTTCCTCGTCCACCGCGCTCAACATGATGATGGGCAGATCGCTGAACTGTTGCACCGCCTGGCAGAACTCGAATCCGTCCATGACCGGCATGTTGATGTCCACGATCGCCAGATGGGGCATGCCGTTCCGGGCGATGACGTCCAACGCCTGTTGGCCATTGCTGGCGGTCCACACTGTATAGCCGACCGCTTCCAGCTTGTCGCGCACCAGGCGCAGGATGATCGGATCGTCATCCACGACCAGGATGCGCTGCGGCGCGCTGCGTGTACCGTTTGTCGTTGGAATGAGATTATCCACGGCGGACCTCCCTTCCCTTAAAGACGTCGGCAGGGTATCTCAGGTCGCGGCCAGAGGATACTCCAACCGCGGCGCCACGATCCGCCTGATGCCATCGAGCCATTACGAACCGAAGGACGAGCGCACATCCGTCGGGCCGGCCGCCACCGTCTTCTTGACGAAACGCGAGGAGGCGATCAGCTTCTTGAGCTGCGCCTCATAGCCGGCCGCGTCCAGCGGCAGATCCACCGGCCGGCCCAGGAACGTGGAATAGAGCATGGCATTCGCCAGCTCCAGGGAATGGATCCCCTCCTCGGCCCGGGCGATCAACGGCGCGCCGTCGAGGATCGCGTCCACGAAGTTCTGGATGATGCCCGCATGTTGCGGCCCATTGCCGGCCGGCACCGGAATCTCCACATGCCACACGTCGGGCCGGCCGAAGGTCGCCTTGTTCACGCGCGAGAACTCCTTGACCGACATCTCGGTGCGGATGAAAGTAATCTTACCGGCCTCCAACACCACCTTGCCGCGATCGCCGACGATCTCCAGCCGATTGGTGCCCGGCGCCTCGCCGGTGGTCGTGATGAACACGCCGGTCGCGCCGTTGGGGTATTCGAAGTACGCGGTCACCTCGTCTTCCACCTCGATGTCGTGATACTTTCCGAAGTGGCAGATGCCCAGCACCTTCGACGGCATGCCGCAGATCCACTGCAACAGGTCCAGGTTGTGCGGGCACTGATTGAGGAGCACGCCGCCCCCCTCCCCGCGCCAGGTGGCGCGCCATCCGCCCGAGGCGTAGTAGGCTTCGGGCCGGAACCAATCGGTGATCGTCCACTGCACGCGCTGGATCTCGCCCAGCTCGCCCGAGGCGATCAGCCGACGGGTCTTGATGTACTTGGGGTCGGTGCGCTGGTTGAACATCGCGGCGAACACGATCTTCGGGTCGGTGTGCGCGGCGATGAGCCGCTGCGCGTCGGCCACGTGCACCGAGATCGGCTTCTCGACGAGCACATGCACGCCGTTTTGCAGCGCATCTATGCCGATCGTCGTATGGTCGTAGTGCGGCGTCGCGATGAGCACCGCGTCCACCGCGCCGGAACGGATCAACGCTTCGCTGCTGGTGAAGGTCTGCAAATCAGAGTAGGGCGTCAGCTTCTCCGGCTCGATGTCGCAGACGGCCGTCACTTCGGCCCTGCGGATCTTGCCTTCTTTGAACAAAGACATGTGATAGGTGCCCTGGATGCCCATGCCGATGATGCCGATTCTGACGTGGTTCATCGCGAATTCCTTTCGTATACCGATCTGCTGGAAAAAAATCACAAGTTGAACTGTAGCGCATTCGGGGTTGTCTGTCAAAGTTCGCCGGGCCGATTTTGGGTAGGATTCTTACTTGACTTCCGGCCGATAACAGTGTACACTTGATCACACTGAGAGAGGGGTTCCAGCTATGCTTCAGATCCTGAAGGCGGTCGTTCTGATCTGCTCGTGTCTTTAGCGGGCGCGTGCCGGCATGATGCCGGCGCCGCCCGCTACAGCCCGACACGAGCGATGGGCTGCTCAGGATCTGAAAAATAGTGCACCGCGCGCCGGCCGCCTGCGAAGACGCCGGCCGCGCGACAGCCGCTGCATGTTCGGAAATGCTTCGAGCATCCGATCGGACGCCGAACAGCTTCGGTCTTTTGTAGCGGCTGAAATAGCATAGCCTATCCGACGCAAGCTCATCGCGGGGCCGATCATTCCAACGGCCCGGATGAGCTTTTTTGTTTTCCGACGAAACGCATTCGAGACAGCGACAAACGATATCTATCAGGAGGCATTTCCATGTCCGGCATTCTCAACAACATCACGGAGTTGATCGGCAACACCCCGTTGGTTCGGCTGCGCCGGGTCACCGATGGCGCAGCGGCCGAAGTGCTGGCGAAGCTGGAGTTCCAGAATCCGGGCGGCAGCGTCAAGGATCGCATCGCCCTGAGCATGATCGAAGCGGCCGAGGCGGCCGGCCGGATCGGCCCGGACACGATCATCCTGGAGCCGACCAGCGGCAACACGGGCATCGGCCTGGCGATGGTGGCCGCGGCCAAGGGCTACAAGTGCACCCTGGTCATGCCCGACACGATGAGCATCGAGCGGCGCAAGCTGTTGCGCGCCTACGGCGCGGAGCTGATCCTGACGCCGGGCGCCGAGGGCATGCGCGGCGCGATCCGCGTGGCGAACGAGATGGCCGCGGCCGATCCGCGCTACTTCATCCCCCAACAGTTCGAGAACCCGGCCAACCCGGCCATCCACCGCCGCACCACGGCCGAGGAGATCTGGCGCGATACCGATGGCCGGCTGGACATCTTCGTTTCGGGGGTCGGCACCGGCGGCACGCTCACCGGCGTCGGCGAGGTGCTCAAGCCCCGGCTGCCGCACCTGAAGATCGTGGCCGTGGAGCCGGCTGCGTCCCCAGTCCTTTCGGGCGGCAAGCCCGGGCCGCACAAGATCCAGGGGATCGGCGCCGGCTTCGTGCCGGCCGTGCTGAAGACCGAGCTGATAGACGAGATCATCCAGGTGACCAACGAGGACGCGTTCGCTATGGCCCGCCGTGTGCCGGTCGAAGAGGGCATCCTGGTCGGCATCAGCTCGGGCGCGGCGATCCACGCGGCCGTCCAGGTGGCGAAGCGGCCCGAGAACGCCGGCAAGCGCATCGTGGTCATCGTGCCGTCGAACGGCGAACGCTATCTGAGCACCGCGCTGTTCGCGGACCTGCAATAACGGCAACCGCCGCTTTCGGAGCACGTCCCATGTTTCGCACGATTCGCCGAGACGTCCAGGCCGTTTTCGACCGCGATCCGGCCGCGCGCACCCTGTGGGAGGTGTTGTTGCTCTACCCGGGGTTGCATGCCATCTGGCTCCATCGGCTGGCGCATGCGCTCTGGCGCAGCGGCTTCTACTTCCTGGCGCGGCTGATCAGCAACATCTCGCGCTGGTGGACCGGCATCGAGATCCACCCAGGCGCCCGGATCGGCCCGGGGTTCTTCATAGATCACGGCATGGGCACGGTCATCGGCGAGACCGCCGAAATCGGCGAGGACGTCACCCTCTATCACAACGTGACCCTGGGCGGGGTGAGCTGGGAGAAGGTCAAGCGCCATCCCACCCTCGAGGACCACGTGGTGGTCGGCGCGGGCGCACAGATCCTGGGGCCGATCACCATCGGCGCGCACAGCCGGATCGGCGCCAACTCGGTGGTCGTCAAGGATGTGCCGCCCTATTCCGTGGTGGTGGGCGTGCCGGGCCGCGTCAAGAGCCGCAACGGCGATGTGCCGGTCGAGGCCGAGCGCGAGGACCTGCGCCACGACCGCCTCCCCGATCCGAACGCGGAAGCGCTGCGCCATCTGACCGCGCGCGTGGTGGCGCTGGAACACGCGCTGCGGCAGTTGCAACTGGAAGACGACCGCCAGATGGCCGACGCCTGGGTGGCCAGCGGCGGCAGTCACATATGACGACAACGCGGCTAAAGTTTGGGGGCGATTGAAATCGCACCTAACGGGCGCGCCGGCGCCGCGATGCCCACCTGCGTGGGCGTGCACGCGTCGGCGCAGGCGGTCGCCGCGCGGTGGGGCGATTGAAATCGCGGCTAACGGGCGCGCCGGCGCCGCAATGCCCACCTCCGTGGGCGTGCACGCGTCGGCGCAGGCCGACGCCGCGTGGTGAGGCGATTGAAATCGCACCTAACGGGCGCAGTGGCGCCGCGATGCCCACCGCCGTGGGCACCGTCGCGTCGGCGCAGGCCGACGCCCAGCCGCAGGCTCCTTAGCCGCGACCTCGGTCGCCCTTCGTTTGGTCGCCCCCAAAAGCCCGCCGCGGTCGCCGCGTGGTGGGGCGATTGAAATCGCGGCTAACGGGCGCGCCGGCGCCGCAATGCCCACCTCCGTGGGCGTGCACGCGTCGGCGCAGGCCGACGCCGCGCGGTGGGGGCGATTGAAATCGCGGCTAACGGGCGCGCCGGCGCCGCAACGCCCACCTCCGTGGGCGTGCACGCGTCGGCGCCAGGCCGACGCCCAGCCGCAGGCTCCTTAGCCGCGACCTCGGTCGCCCTTCGTTTGGTCGCCCCCAAAAGCCCGCCGCGGTCGCCGCGCGGTGGGGCGATTGAAATCGCGGCTAACGGGCGCGCCGGCGCCGCGATGCCCACCGCCGTGGGCGTGCACGCGTCGGCGCAGGCGGTCGCCGCGCGGTGGGGGCGATTGAAATCGCGGCTAACGGGCGCGGTGGCGCCGCAACGCCCACCTGCGTGGGCGTGCACGCGTCGGCGCCAGGCGGTCGCCGCGCGGTGAGGCGATTGAAATCGCGGCTAACGGGCGCGGTGGCGCCGCAATGCCCACCTCCGTGGGCACCATCGCGTCGGCGCAGGCGGTCGCCGCGCGGTGGGGCGATTGAAATCGCGGCTAACGGGCGCGGTGGCGCCGCGATGCCCACCTCCGTGGGCACCTCGCGTCGGCGCAGGCGGTCGCCGCGTGGTGGGGCGATTGAAATCGCGGCTAACGGGCGCGCCGGCGCCGCGATGCCCACCTGCGTGGGCGTGCACGCGTCGGCGCAGGCGGTCGCCGCGCGGTGGGGCGATTGAAATCGCGGCTAACGGGCGCGGTGGCGCCGCGATGCCCACCTCCGTGGGCACCTCGCGTCGGCGCAGGCCGACGCCCAGCCGCAGGCTCCTTA
>DAOTZV010000186.1:0-2225 GCA_034434235.1 Anaerolineae bacterium | reverse complement strand
GGGACGTCAGAGCAGTCTACAGGGCGCGGATAGGGTGACTCGCCCTCGTAGCCCTTCAGGATGAGGGGCAGGTAAAGGTGATGGGGCGCCGTCGCGGTCGGTGTGGGCGTCGGCGTCGAGGTAGGGGGTACAGAGGTAGCCGTCGGTGTGGGCGTCGGCGTCGAGGCCGGCGGCGCGCCGTCCAGCCGGTAGATGTCCACCTCGGCGGGCTGCATGTAGCCGGCGTAGAAGCGGCCGCCGGCCGCGTCAAGGGCCAGGGAGGGCGGGACGTAGGCCGGGGCGCGCAGGTCGGCCCCACCGACTACGGCGTTCGTGGTCAGATCGAGGATGTTGAGGCGGAGCGGTTGGCCGTCCGCCACTGTGTAGAGCCAGGCGCCGTCCAACCCCGCCACCACGTCTCCCTTGCCGGCCGGCAGCAGGCCGACCACGGTATCGGTGGTCGTGTCCACGATGATCGGGCCGACGTAGAGCCGGTGGCGGGCGCTGTCGGCCCAAAGCACGTGGTCCTGGAAGGCGTCGGCCCACCCCCACGGCTGGCTGCTCAGGTTGATGGTGCGCAGATAGGCGTAGCCGGCGCTGCCGTCGAAGACGTCCAGACGCCGCGATGAGCGCGCCAGCACGTAGAGCTTGTTCAGCCCCTCGTCCACCGCCGGCTGGAGATGCCCCGTTCCCGCAATATCCTGGTTGTAGGTGAAGCTGGGCACGTCGGCAATGGTCGCCGTGACCGTGAGCGATTGCCCATCCACGATCACCACCCGATCGTGCTCCGGGTGGGTCGTGATGACCCGATGCCGCGTCGTGTCCACCGTCTGGCTGCTGAGCGCGTCTTCGGTGTCGGTCAGGCCGAGCGGCACGGCGGCCAGCCGTGTAGGCGTCAGTGGGTCGGCCAGGTCGAAGGCCGTGACTTTGCCATCGTAGTGGCTGAGGACGAAGAGCCGGTTGAGCGCGGGGTCCACGTCGGCGGCGGTGGGCCAGCCGCCCGCATCGAACTCGCGCCACGCGCCGCTGTCGGCTGCATAGGCGATCACCGTGCTGCCGCCGAGCCGGTTGGTGAGATAGGCCGTTCCCGCCAACACCGCCACGTCTTCCACGCTGTTCCCCACGTCAATCCAGGCCGTCGTTCGGCTGGCGGCATCCACCACCACCACGTCGGTGTACTCCATCGCCGGCGTGTAAAGCCGGCCCGTCGTCCGGTTCAAGGCCAGCCGTTGCGCGCCCCCGCGGCCCAGGTCGAGCGTCTGCTCCAACGCGCCGGTGGCGGCATCCACGATCGCGAGGGTGCTGCGGATGGGGGAGAGGCCGTTGCGGGCGACGACGTACGCCTTGCCGTTCCCATAGCGCACCTGCACGGTGTTGTCGCCCGTGGGGGTCACGTGTTCCACGGCGCCGGAAGCCGCCAGGATGAATAACTCCTCCGGTGTGGTGACGAAGAGCCGTCCGCTGGCGGCGTCGCGCTCGATCTGCCAGATCGGCCGGCCCGTGTTGTTCGGGAAGACGACCGGGGGGAGTTGCGCCAGGGTGGCTGTGTTGATGACCAGCAGCCGCGATTGGTTCGACCCGCCCGGCGGTCGGTCGTCCACGATGTAGAGCCGGCCGCTCGCGCTGTCCAGCGCCATCCCCAACGGCCGCGCCGGCGCCACACTGACCTCGCCGACCAGTCCCAACGTCGTCGCATCGTAAACGGCCACCTTGCCGGCATCGGTCAGGCTCAGGTAGACCCGGTTGGCTGCGCTGTCCACCAGCAGGTGGTTCGGGCTGCTGCTGAGCGTTACGGGACCGGTGAGCGCGCCGGTGGTTGGGTCAAGCCGGCGCAACGTCCGGTTGGAGTAATCGGCCACGTAGAGCGCGCCCGTGCCCGTGTGCACGCCCAGATAGGTGCGGTGGAAATTGTCGTCGCCGATCCCGCTCTCCAACCGGCCGATCAGCCGATCGGTCGCGGCGTCAATCACCGCGATGCCCGACGTCAGACAGCCCTGCACGTAGACCCGATTGCGTGCTTCGTCCACGGCCACATCGAAGATCTTCAGGTTGTTGCCCATCTCCGACGGCCAGCCGTGAAGCAGGTTGATCGAAACCGTGCGTTCGAGGCTGGGCGTGGGAGGGATTGGAGATTGGGTATTGGTTGGGCTGACGGTCGGCGTTGGCGTTGCTGTCGGCACAAGCGTGGGCGTGATCGGCGCCTCCGGCCTGTAGCCCTTCAGGATGAGGGGCAGGTAGTGGCGATG
>DAOTZV010000185.1:0-2663 GCA_034434235.1 Anaerolineae bacterium | reverse complement strand
CTCGTAACCGAAGTAATGCGCCAGATCAACATCCTTCACGAGCTGCCCATTGTAGGAGCCCGTTGCAGTCACTATGTTGGTATGTTGGCCGGCAATCGCCGTGACCGGGCCGTACACACAGGAATAGCTCTGGCCGACAGCGAGAGTGGTCGGCACGGCGCAACCCGTCAGCGGCGCGAAGACGCTATCCTGCAACGTCACATTGCTCAACGCCACAGCGCCGGTATTGGTCACCCGGAATCGGAAGTACACGGCGCTCCCGGTCGCCGTCAGCGGGCCGGCCGGTCGGTCGGCATCCTGCCAGCTCGCCTGATCGTCAACCGATACCTCTTTTTCAACGTCAATCTGCGGCTGACCCGGCGAAGTGACAGACGGCGCGCAGCGATTCCAGCGGTTGTTCTGGAAATTCACCTTCTGGCTGATGAACTGCGCACACCCCTGCGCGTTGTTGATGTTGATGTTGGTCTTGGTGTCGCCGCCCTCGCCGATCGCGTTGAGATCCCAAAAACCGATGCCGTTGAGGACCAGGTTCGAACCGACGTTGAACACGGTATCGCTGCTGCCGCTGCCCTCATAGGCCGAGACAAAGATTGCGCCCAGGTCGCTGTTGGTCATGCCGCCGCTGCCCATCAGGATGCTGACGTTGTTCATGACCATGTTGGAGCCGTTGCGCAGGCGGAAAATCACCGGCACATTATCGGCGCTGCTGATGACCCAATCCAGATTCACGAGGTCGAAATCGCCGCCGAGATTCACGTCCACGACCGCGATGCCATCGCCGTTCACATCCGTATAGGTCGTGCGCAAGCCACCGACGCCGTTGGCAGCCATGTTGTTCTGGAAAGGCGCGTTGCTCGTGATCGTCGCGTCCGCCGTCAGGCCCAAGATCGCGCCGCGCCAGGCCGCCAGCTCGCTCAACAACGGCGCAAAGTTGTTGCCGGTCGTCACGCCAGAGCCAATAACCAGCGTCGGCCCGGCCGGGCCCGTCACGCCCAGATCGTAGAAATAGCTGTTCGATACGCTGGCCAACGGGCTGCTATGCGTGGCCTGAATGCCGAGATCGGCGAAGACCAGGGAATTCGAGGAGTCGAACTTCCCGTTGTCGCTGGTGAGGGCGACTTCTCCGGTCCAGTCAATGCCGGCAAACACCGGCGCGGCGCCGCTGATCGAATCGGGATCGGTCGTGGTATTCCACCGACCGGTGAAGACATCCAACAGGTTGGGGAAACCGCCATCCGTGACATAGCCAGGATCCTGAGCCACCGAAAGCACCCGGCGATCGGCGCCGATCTCGGAGTTAGACATCTGGAACGCACGACCGACATCGGCGTCGTCGCCCATCGCCACCACCACGTACTTCGCGATCTCGGCCGCCGAGGGCAAGGAAGGCGGGAAGGCCGCGGTCGGCGCTCCGGCAACAGCAGAAATCATCTGGCGGGCGACGGCCACCGTGGTGCGGGTGGCGCCGGTGGCCAGGAAGTGCACCTCCACCTCGAACGCCTGCCCCGGCCCCAGATCGCGGCCGAAGCTGGCGGTCAGGTCGCTCCAGTTGAGCACCCCGTTGCCCGTGCTGTTCGGCGCGGGCGTCGCGCTGACGAACTGCAGCTTCGCCGGATCGTACAGATCCTGCAGCGGCAGGAAGTTGATGAGCGTGGCGCCGGTGTTGGTGACGCGGATCGTATAGACAATCTCTTCGCCCACCACGGCCGGATTGCCGCTCGTCAGCGTCTTGCTGAGCTGATACTCGCCCCACGGCCGGGCATAGTAGAACTCATCGGTCGCCGGCGAATCCACCAGGAGGTTCGTGCCCAGGCCCGAGCAGTTGCCGCCGCTGCAATAACCGTAAGCGTTCAGCGAGTTCGAGAGGGACGTGCTCGCCTGCAGGATGTGGGCCGCGCTGCCGATGTTCATGCCGCCGTCGCCGCCGAGCACGCCCAACGAAGCGTAGCCGGAGGGCGTGCCGCTCGTGGCCGAGAGGTAGTCCACATCGAAGTCGAGCACCTTGACGCCGTTGGCATCATACCCCCAAAACTGCGCCCGATCCGAGCCGGTCAGGTTGCTGAAAGTATGGCCGCCCGGCCAGCCGATCGCGTTGGCGCCGTAAGTATTGTCCACGAAGTCTTTGTCAATCGCCAGCGTCACATAAACACCATCGCCGCCGGCCTGGTAGAAGGTCGCCGGCTTGCCGAACAGCGTGCCGTTCTGATCGTTGTAGCAGACCGCGGTCGCGTCGGGCGAGACGTTGTAGATCTCGTCGTACTTGCCGTCCACCACCGGCGGCGTGTTGGCGATCACCGTGGTCTTGTCGGTCGCCGCGGCGAACTTGCCCGGCACGGCCCCGGAGGCGGCCCGGATCACCGTCTGATCGGTCGTGCCGGCCGGCGCGCCGGCCGGCACCTGCACCTCGGCCACCAGGTAATACGCCTGGCCGGGATCAATGCAGACCGGATTCGTCACGGCCGGCTCGTTCGGGCTGCTCGTCTCGTGCACGCCGTTGCGGTTCAAGTCTTCCCAGAGGAGCACGGTCCACCCCCTGCACCAGGATCGGGAAGGTGGCGTTCGGGCCGATGACCGGCGTCTGGCTGATCTCCGTGTCTTCGGGGTCCTTGGCGCCGTTGCCGTTGACATCCCGGTAGATGCGCACTGCCCAGCCGCGGCTGGAA
>DAOTZV010000184.1:0-3108 GCA_034434235.1 Anaerolineae bacterium | reverse complement strand
GGGTTCCATCTGGCCTGTGATGCCACGAACGCGGAGGCTGTGCGCACGTTGCGAGCACGCAAGGGTCGGTCGGCCAAGCCGCTGGCGGTGATGATGGCAACTCTGGACGAGGTGCGCCGGCACTGCGAGGTGACCCCGGTCGAAGAGACACTGCTGACCTCACCCCAGTGCCCCATCGTGTTACTGCGCTGGCGCGCGGATTCCACGGTGGTGCGCCAGGTGGCGCCGGGCAATCGCTACCTGGGCGTCATGCTCCCTTATACGCCGCTGCACCACGTCCTCTTGCGCGATGTCGGCCTGCCCCTGGTGATGACCAGCGGCAATCTCTCAGAGGAGCCGATTGCTAAGGATAACGACGAGGCGCTGCGCCGGCTGGGCCACCTGGCCGATTACTTCCTGCTGCACGACCGCGACATCTACGCCCGGTATGACGACAGCGTCTGGTTCGTGCCGACGGCCGACGGCGAGAGCTTCCCTCAGCCCATCCGCCGCTCCCGGGGCTACGCCCCGTTCCCGGTGAAACTGCCGTTCCGCACCCGGCCCACCCTCGCCACCGGCGCCGAGTTGAAGAACTCGTTTTGCCTGACCCGCGACGAGTATGCCTTCCTCTCCCAGCACATCGGCGACCTGGAGAACCTGGAGACCCTGGAGCACTTTGAGACCGCCATCGCGCTCTACCAGCATCTGTTCAAGGTTGAACCCGAACTCATCGCCCACGACCTGCACCCGGACTACCTGGCTACGCGGTATGCCCTCGGCTGTCGGCGGTCGGCGGTCGGCATCCAACACCATCACGCTCACCTGGCCGCCTGTCTGGCCGATAACGGCTGGCCGCCGGACGCCGGCCCGGTCATCGGCGTGAGCCTGGATGGCACCGGCTATGGCCTGGACGGACACATCTGGGGCGGTGAATGGCTGGTGGGCGATTATCGCGCTTGCCGGCGCGCCGGCCACCTGGAGTACCTGCCCCTGCCCGGCGGCGACGCGGCCACCCGCAACCCGTACCGCATCGCTGTGGCCTACCTGTACACGCTATTGGGCGCATGGCCGGACCCGGCCGACTGGCCCTTCCTGGCCGATGTGCCCCCGGCCGAGTTGGACCTGCTGCGTCAACAACTCGACCGGCGCATCAACGTCCCCCTCACCTCGTCGGCCGGGCGGCTGTTCGACGCCGTCTCTGCCCTGCTGAACGTCTGCACCCGGGCCACATACGAGGCCCAGGCAGCCATTGAGCTAGAGAACCTGCAAATCTGTAAATCCGCAAATCTGCAAGCCGGGTACCCATTTGACGTGGAGACTGTGGACGAGGTAGAGGTTGTGCGGCTGCGGCGGACATTGGCGGCCATCGTGGAAGACCTGCGGGTGGGGACATCGCCGCCGGTCATCTCGGCGCGGTTCCATGCGACAATGGCAGCGATGACAGTGGTCGTCTGCGAGCGCATTCGTGCATTTGGCGGGCCGGACGTGGTTACACTCAGCGGGGGCTGTTTCCAGAACCGGCTGCTTTTGGCCCAGACCGTGACGCGGCTGCGGGCGGCTGGCTTTCGCGTGCTGGTCCATCGCCAGGTGCCCTGCAACGATGGGGGCCTGTCTTTAGGGCAGGCGGCCATCGCTCAGTTTGCAACGGAGGAGTGACATGTGTTTAGCCATACCGATGCGGATCGAGACGATTAACGGCCAGGAGGCCCAGGTCGAGGTGGGCGGTGCGCATGGCGTGCGCACGGTAAGCCTGGCCCTCACGCCGGAGGCCCGGCCGGGCGATTACGTCGTGGTCCACGCCGGTTACGCCATCAGCGTGATAGACGAGGCAGAAGCCCAGGAAACGCTGCGCCTGTTGGCCGAGCTGGAGACCTTTTACACCGACGAGATGATCGCCCGGGAGCTACGTGGATGAGGTATATAGACGAGTTCCGCGACCCGGCCCTGGCCCGGGTGCTGGTGGAGCGCATCCACGCCTGGGCCACGCAACCCATGACCTTCATGGAGTTCTGCGGAGGCCATACCCACGCCATCCTGCGCCACGGCATCCGCCAACTGCTTCCGGCGACGATAGAGATGCGCTCCGGGCCGGGCTGCCCGGTCTGCGTCACCTCGGCTGGCGACCTGGACCGGGCCATCGCCCTGGCCGATGTGCCCGGCGCCATCCTCACCACCTTTGGCGACATGATCCGCGTGCCCGGTAGCACCCATAGTCTGCAAGAGGCCCAGGCCGCCGGCGCCGACGTCCGCGTGGTCTATTCCACCCTGGATGCCCTCCAGATCGCCCGCGACCAGGCGACACGGCCGGTCATCTTCCTGGGGGTCGGCTTTGAGACCACCGCCCCCACCGTGGCCGCCGCGATCTTGCAAGCCGAGGCCGAGGGCCGGCGCAATTTCTACGTGTACTCGGTGCATAAACTCACGCCGCCGGCCACCCGCGCGATCCTGGACGCCGGCGAGGTTCGACTCAGCGGCATCCTGGGACCAGGCCACGTCACCACCGTCATCGGCGCAGCGGCCTGGGAGTTCCTGCCCCGCGACTATGGCCTGCCGTGCGCCATCGCCGGCTTCGAGCCGCTGGACATCCTGCGTGCCATCGAGGCGCTGGTCCGGCGGGCTGCCGAGGGTTGCCCGGCCGTGGACAACACCTACAGCCGCAGCGTGCGCGCTGGAGGGAACCCGGTGGCTTTGGAGACCATGTACCGCGTCTTTGAGGTTGGTCCGGCCGACTGGCGAGGTCTGGGCACAGTGCCGGCCAGTGGCCTGCATCTGCGACCAGAATATGCCCGCTTTGATGCAACGCAAGCGTTCCCGGTCGAGGTTGCCCCGGTTCAGGAGCCGCCGGGCTGTCGCTGCGGGGAGGTACTGCGCGGCGTGGCCCTGCCCACCGAATGTCGGCTCTTCCGCCGGGTCTGCACCCCCCTGCGCCCGGTCGGCCCGTGCATGGTCTCCGCCGAGGGCGCGTGCGCGGCGTACTACACTTATGGAGAGAGCGTGGATGACTGACACTATCCTCCTGGCCCACGGCGCCGGCGGCCGGCTCTCCCATGACCTGGTGCGCCACGTCTTCGCCCGGCGGTTCGCCAACCCATTGCTGGATGACCTGGACGACGCGGCGGTGTTCGCGTT
>DAOTZV010000183.1:0-11448 GCA_034434235.1 Anaerolineae bacterium | reverse complement strand
TGCCTCTTCATCATCGGCTCGAACACCACCGAGCAGCACCCGGTGTTCGGCATGCGGCTGCGCCAGGCGGTTAAACAACGCGGAGTGCCGCTCATCGTGGCCGACCCGCGGCGCATCCCGATCGCGCAGTTCGCGACGATCCACCTGAAGCATCGGCCCGGCACCGACACGGCGCTGCTCAACGGCCTGATGCATGTGCTGATCGCCGAGGACCTGTACGATCACGAGTTCGTGGCCACCCGCACCGAGGGCTTCGAGGAACTCAAGGCCAGGATCGCCGAGTATCCGCCGGAGCGCGTCGCCGAGATCTGCGGCGTGCCGGCCGAGGACATCCGCCGGGCCGCGCGGCTGATGGCGGCCCACAAGCCGACCGCTCTGATGTACGCGATGGGCATCACCCAGCACACCAGCGGCCACGGCAACGTGTTGAGCTGCGCTAACCTGCAGATGTTGCTGGGCAACCTGGGCGTGCCGGGCGGCGGCGTCAATCCGTTGCGCGGCCAGTCGAACGTCCAGGGCGCGTGCGACATGGGCGGCCTGCCCAACGTCTATGCGGGCTACCAGAGCGTGGCGCTGGAAGCGACGCACAAGAAGTTCGAGGCCGCGTGGGGCGTTGTGCCGCCCAACGACAAGCCCGGTTTGACCGTGGTCGAGATGATGAACGCGGCCGCCGAAGGCAAGCTCAAGGCCATGTACATCTTCGGCGAGAACCCCATGGTGTCGGACCCCGACCTGAACCATGTGCGCCATGCGCTGACATCGCTGGACTTCCTGGTCGTCCAGGATGTGTTCATGACCGAGACCGCGCAACTGGCCGATGTGGTGTTGCCCGGGACCACCTTCGCCGAGAAGGACGGCACCTTCACCAACACCGAGCGCCGGGTGCAACTGGTGCGCCGGGCACTCAACCCCGTCGGCGATGCCCGGCCCGACTGGCAGATCATCGCGGAGCTGGGCCAGCAACTGCTGGCGGCCGGCGTGCTCGGCGAGCGGACGGCCGCGGTCGAGGCCGCGCCGCACGGCTCCTGGGATTACCTGAACCCGGCCGAGATCATGAACGAAGTGGCCGCGCTGACGCCCAGCTACGGCGGCATCCGCCACCATCGCCTGCAGGATGGCCACACCTTGCAGTGGCCGTGCCCCGACGAGCGCCATCCCGGCACGCCGATCCTCCACGTGGGCAAGTTCACGCGCGGGCTGGGCAAGCTGACGCCGGTGGACTACCTGCCGCCGGCCGAGCTGCCCGACGAAGCCTATCCGTTGCTGCTGACGACCGGCCGCGTGCTGTATCACTACCACACCGGCTCGTTCACGCGGCGCTCGGAAGGCCTGGCCGCCATCTATCCCGAAGGCGTCATCGAGCTGCACCCGGAGGATGCGGCCCGCCTGAACGTGGCCGACGGCGAGATGGTGGAAGCGGCCAGCCGCCGCGGCCGGGTGACGGTGAAGGCCGAGGTCACCGAGCGGACGCAACCCGGCGTGGTGTTCATGACCTTCCACTTCGCCGAAAGCGCGGCCAACTTCCTGACCAACCCGGCGCTCGATCCGGTGGCCAAGATCCCGGAGTTCAAGGCGTGCGCGGTGCGGGTGACGAAGCTTAACGGGGCAGGTTGCGCTGCTTGCTAGACGCAGGGACGGGCGACCGCACTCAGCGCCCGTCCCTTTTTGTGATCCATTTTCGTTACATAGAACACAACAGTGAGACAAACAGACCATGGCAAACGGAGAGTTTTCGATTGATGCGTTGATGCCGCCGCAGATGGCCGACCGGGCCGAAGCGATCGGCATCAAGAAAGCTAATACCGATTTTTGGACGATGTTGACTCTGGCCGTATTGGCCGGGGCGTTCATCGGCGCGGGCGCGATGTTCGCCACCGTCGTCACGGCCGATGCCGCGGGCAAGCTCACCTATGGCGTCACCCGCCTGCTGGGCGGCATCGTCTTCAGCGTGGGCCTGATCATGGTGGTCGTGGCCGGCGCGGAGCTGTTCACCGGCAACAACCTGATCGTTATGGCTTGGGCCAACCGCAAGGTCACCACGGCCAGGCTGTTGCGGAACTGGGTCATCGTATACCTGGGCAACCTGATCGGCTCAATCGCGACGGCACTTCTGGTGTTCCTCGGCGGCCAGTATGCGTTCGGGAACGGGGCGGTGGGGTTGCAGGCGCTGAACACCGCGGCCGCGAAGAGCAATCTGGGGTTCATCCAGGCGTTGGCTTTAGGCATTATCTGTAACGCGCTGGTGTGTATGGCCGTCTGGCTCTGCTACAGCGCCCGCAGCACTACCGACAAGATCCTCTCGATCATCTTTCCCATCTCGGCGTTCGTGGCGGGCGGCTTCGAGCACAGCATCGCGAACATGTACTTCATCCCGATGGGCATTCTGATCAAGAACTATGCCGGGCCGGAGTTCTGGGCCAGGATCGGCAAGACGGCAGCGGACTATGCGGTCGTCAACTGGGGCAGTTTCCTGGCCAACCTGGTGCCGGTCACCATCGGCAACATCATCGGCGGGGCCGGGCTGGTGGGCCTGGTCTACTGGTTTGCCTTCCTGCGCACGCGGCGCAGCTAACGTCAGGCGCGATTGATGCCGCCGGACATCGGCGCATCCAACGCAGATGTCATGGGGCAATGCTACATGGAGGGAATCCGATGCGAGGTTATGTTCTTGTCAACGCCCGGCCCGGCGAGGAACGGGAAATCGTCAGTCAGATTCGTGGTGTGCCGGGCATCGTGCGGGCCGACGTCACCTTCGGCCCATACGATGTGATCGTCGAGGTGCAGGCATCCGATCTGGCATCTCTTGGCAAGCTGGTCTACGGCACGATTCGGGCCACCCCCGGTGTGCTCGACACCCTGACCTGCCTGGCGGTCGAATAGCAACCATGAAGCTCAGCGAAGTGCTGCGAGTCATTGACGGACGGCTTCTCTCGAAAGAGGCCGATCTCGACCTTGAGGTGCAGATGGGCTGCGGCGCCGATCTGATGAGCGACGTCCTGGCGTTCACCCATGCGGGCACCCTGCTCCTCACGGGGTTGACCAACCCCCAGGTGGTGCGCACGGCCGACATGGCCGGGATCCAGGCCATCGTCTTCGTCCGGGGCAAACTGCCCCCCACCGAAACCGTCCTTCTGGCCGAAGAAAAAGGCATCCCGCTCCTGGCCTCGAAATATACGCTGTACGAGACCTGCGGCAAGCTCTACAAAGCCGGGTTGCCCAGTTGTGGCCTGTTCGAGCACAGCTTACGACGCTGGGAGCAATACTTCGAGGGCCAACCATGAAGGCGTCCCGCATCCTCATCGTCGAAGACGACCCCGACATGGCCCTGGCCCTGCGCCTGCCGCTGGAGGCCGGCGGCTATCAGGTCTTCGAGGCCCGATCTGGCGAAGAAGGGCTTCAGAAAGTCCAGGAGGTCAACCCCGACCTGATCATCCTGGATGCCATGATGGAAACCACGACAGCGGGATTTCAAGTCTCGCTGGCCTTGCGTAGCCCCGATCCCCGTTCGCCGTACGCGGCCTACCGCCGCGTCCCGCTGCTGATGGTGACGGCGATCCACACCACCACGGCGCTGCGCTTCGGGCCGGACGAGGCCTATCTGCCCGTAGACGATTTTGTGGAAAAGCCGGTGGATCCGGATGTCTTGTTGGCGAAGGTGAAGGCGCTCCTTGCGTCGTGCTGAGCACGTCGCTCGCCAGATCGGTCCGACCCCCGGGTTCTGTTCGATCATCGTTCCAAATCCTGCCAGGAGACATGCAATGTCTGAGAAGAAGCGCATCTTGATGATTGACGACGATGTCCAGGCGGTGGACACCGTGGAGACCCTCTTGCAGAGTGTCGGCTACGAGACGGCCCATGCCTATATGGCTTTGGAAGGCATGGAGCTGGCCCGCACCTGGAAGCCCGATCTGATCCTGCTGGACGTCATGTTTGCCGGGCCGCCCGGCCCGGACGGCTTCGAGCTGTCGCGAGAGCTGCACGCCGATCCGCAACTGAAGGATATTCCGGTCATCATCTTGTCGGGCCTGAAGAAGTTCTTCGGCATGGCGACGGAATTCACGCCCGACGAGACATGGATGCCGGTCAAGGCTTTCCTGGAGAAGCCGGTCAAGCCGGCCGAACTGTTGACCGCGATCGAAAAGGCGCTCGGTGCGTGAAACGCTCGACGATCTGCTGACTGCGGCCCGGATGGCGACGCCGGCCGAGGCGGCCGCGATCTGGCTATGGGATGCGGCCGCCGGCCGCCTGCTTCTGGCGGCCCATCAGGGCATGCCCGCGGACGCGCTGATGCCACAACTCGATCCGGCCGAGGGCACGGCCGAAGGCCGCGCCCTGGCCGCCGGCTGGTGGCAGATGGAGCATCCCGGCGAGCCACTGGCGGGCTGTTTATATCTGCGCCTGGGTTCGGCCGGGCGGCCGCTTGGCCTGCTCCAACTGCGCCGGCCGACGGCTGCGGACTTCGACGAAGGGGCGATCGCGCGCGCCCGGGCTATGGCCGCCGTAGGCGGCCGGCTGCTGGAGGCCGGGCAGAGGGCGGCCGAGTTGGAGCGCCTGGAGGCGGCCCAGGCGCAGTTCATCCATGTGGCCACGCACGAACTGCGTTCGCCGGTTGCCGTCGCGCAGACGCTGGTGCGCAACGTGCTGAAGGGCTACGTCGGCGCCATCACCGAGAAGCAACATCACGTTTTCGAGCGCATCTCCGCGCAACTGGATCGCCTGGAGAGCCTGATCAACGACCTGCTGGATCTGGCCGCGAGTCGGGCTCCCAGCGCGGAGCGGATCGAGCCGGTGGCGTTGAACGGTCCGGTCGGCCGGGCCGTGCTGCTCTGGCAGCCGCGCGCAGAGGAAAAAGGGGTTGCGCTGCACTATCACGCCTGCCGGGAAGAGATCGTCGTGTTGGCCACCGAGGACGGCCTGGACCGCATCATGACCAACCTGGTGAGCAACGCGGTGAAATATACCCCGGCCGGCGGCCAGGTGACGGTCGGCTTGTGTCAGACCGACGATGAAGCCTCTGTGACCGTAGCCGATACCGGCATCGGCATCCCTCCGGAAGCGCTGCCCAACCTGTTTCAGGAGTTCTATCGCGCGCCCAATGTACGGGCGGCCAACATCGTCGGCACCGGCCTGGGACTGGCAATCGTCAAGCGGCTGGTCGAGCTGTATCGCGGGACCATCTCGGTCGAGAGCGAAGTGGGCCGCGGCACTACTTTTACCGTAACGTTTCCCCTATATCGCGGCGTTCGTTGATCTTGCGCCGCGATCCTCTTTCATATGGCCCAACAGGGGTATTATAAACAAGTATGATGTGCGTCATATGAGTTTTTGATAAAAGAGAGTATACTCTACGCACAGATCGTGCGTTTTATCACAAAACGGCCGTTGTCGTTTGCGGCGATTCCATGCCCGTTGTACCTGAGAGCGCCGACATGGCGCGCGCTTTCAGGGGATCGTACCTTGACCGTTGGCTGCATGCCAGCAAGGAGGCTATCCAGTGACAGCGCCTGAGGTCATCGTCCTCACCGACATCAAGCGGGATCCGGCTTTCAGCGATCGTTTAACTCCCGCCGGCCAACAGCTTCGCACCTGCATCTAGTGCGGCACCTGTACCGCTTCTTGCCCTTCCGCCTCGGCCATGGACATCACCCCGCGCAAGATGTGGCGGATGGTGCAGTTGGGCCTGGTGGAGGATGTGCTGCGCAGCAAGACCATGTGGTTGTGCAGCATCTGTTATCAGTGCCAGGTGCGTTGCCCGCGCGGGATTCCCCTCACCGAGACGATCGCCAAGCTCAAGCAGCTTGCCATCCAGTACCAGATCAAGCAGTATCGCGAAAGCACCCAGTTCTATCTCGCCTTCAGCGACGTCATGCGCCGCTACGGCCGGATGCGCGAGACCGAGTTCATGGCGCGCTACTTCCTCTCGACCAATCCGCTGGAGGCGCTCGGCTATGCCACGATGGGCCTGACCTTGTTGCGCCGCGGCAAGCTGAAGCCGGAGCTGCCCATGTTGCGGGGCGAGGGCAAGCTGGCGAAGCTGTTCGACCGGGTGGCTGAGCTGGAGGGGCGCAAATGAAGTCGTATCTTTTCTACCCCGGCTGCTCGATGGACGCCTCGGCGCAGGAATACAAGAGCGCCATGTTGGCCGTCTTCAGAGCCCTGGGCGCCGAGATCCGGGAGCTCGAGGATTGGACCTGCTGCGGCGCCAGCGTGGCCCCCGTGATGAGCGACCTGCTGGGCCTGGCGCTGCCGGCGCGCAACATGGCCATCGCCGAGAAGATGGGGAACAGCCGGACGATGGTGGTGGGCTGCAGCGCGTGCTTCACCAGCTTCGCGCGCACCAACGCGGCCGTCGCCGATCCGGCCACCCTGGCCCGCGTCAACCAGGCGCTGGAGGTCGAGAACCTGAGCTACGGCGGCACCATCACCGTGCGCCACATGCTGGACGTGTTGGCCAACGACTTCGGCCCGGCGGCCATCGCCGAACGGGTGGTGCGGCCGCTGACGGGGCTCAAGGTGGCGCCCTACTACGGCTGTCAGACGGTGCGGCCCTACGCGTCCTACGACGACGGACAGCGGCCCTGGTCCATGGTGGGCATCCTGGAGGCGCTGGGGGCCACCGTCTACCATCACTTGCAGGAGGCGACCTGCTGCGGCACCGCGCTGTTGACCACCAAGCCGGAGCTCGGCCTGCGCATCGCCGGCAGCATCCTGGACGCGGCCCTGCCCGCCGATTGCATCACCACGGTATGTCCGATGTGCCACATGAACCTGGATTCGTACCAGGACAAGGTCTCGCGCGTGCTCGGCAAGCCGATCAAGATCCCGGTCACCTTCTTGCCGCAATTGATCGGCCTGGCGTTCGGCCTGCCGGAGCGCGAGCTGCAGTTCAAGCGGCACGTCGTCCCGGTCGAGCCGGCATTGGCAAAGCTCGCGGCCTGACGCGCTTGCCGAACGTGCATGGCGGGGCCCGCCGCCCTGGGAGGCGCAATGAAGCTCGCTGAAATCGTAGACAGGCTGGCGCTGGAGGTCCGCGCCGGGGCAAATCAGGTGGCCGAGAGGGAGGTCACGGGCGGTTACGCGTGCGATCTGCTCAGCTACGTGATGGCCAGGGCGAAAGAGGGGAACCTGTGGTTGACCGTGCAGGGACATCCCAACATCGTGGCGGTGGCCAGCCTGGTGAACCTGGCGGGGATCGTCGTCACCGAGGGGGCCAGGATCGAGCCGGCGACCGTGGAAAAGGCCGACCAGGAAGGTGTTCCTCTGTTGGCCACGCCCCTGACCTCCTATCAATTGGCCGGTCGGTTGTACGATCTGGGCGTGAAGTGAGCGGTGTTCACCGGTGAGCGTTTTGCCGCGGACGATTGTGCCGCTCGCAGTATCGAATCGCCCGATCTGAGGCATTGGTCGGCCTGTATGCGCGAGCTGAGTCTCCACATCCTGGATGCCTTGCAGAATTCGTTGGAGGCGGGTGCGACGGTGGTCGAGCTGGTCGTGGACGAAGACCTGCCGGCCGACCGGCTGACGATCACCGTCCGCGACAATGGCCGGGGGATGGACGCGGCGACGCTGGCGCGAGCGACCGATCCGTTTTTCACCACGCGCCAGACGCGGCGAGTAGGGTTGGGCATCCCCCTTTTCAAAGCCGCAGCAGAGCACTGTAACGGCGATTTCGCCATCACATCGGAGCCCGGCAAAGGCACCACGTTGACGGCCACTTTTCAGCACAGCCATCTCGACCGGGCGCCGCTGGGCGACATGGCCGGCACGTTGTTGTCGTTCATTTTGGGCGCGACCTGTGATGTGCATTATGTGCATCGGAGAGCAACAGGAGCGGGGGAGACAGGCGAAGACAACGGGCCGGAGGTCCAGGAATTCGAGTTCGATACCCGGGAGATCAAGGCCGAGCTGGGCGATGTGTCTTTGAGCCATCCGGCCGTCAGGGAGTGGTTGCAAAAACTGCTTGCCGAAGGGGAAGCCGGGCTTTCGGCAGTGGGCTGAGTTCTGTGTGGCGCCATGCCGTTTTTCGCTGCGGATCTGCACATCCATACGGTCCTCTCCGCGTGCGCCGAGGCGGAGATGTTGCCCGATCTGATCGTGGCGCGGGCGCAAGAGGAGGGGCTGGATCTGATCGCGGTGACCGATCACAACTCGGCCGAGAACGCCGCCGCGGTGATCCGGGCCGGCCAGGGGACCGGGATCGTGGTCTGGCCGGGGATGGAGGTGCAATCGCGCGAGGAAGTGCATCTGTTGTGCCTGTTCGACACGCTGGAGCAGGCGCTGCGCTGGCAGGAAACGGTCTACGCCAGCCTGCCGCCGCTCAAGAACCGGCCGGAGGTCTTCGGCGAACAGGTGGTGTTGGCAGCCGACGGCGAGCCGATCGGCTATAACGAACGGCTGCTCGCCACCTCCACCTCCCTCAGCGTGGAGGAGGTCGTTCGGGGGGTGCGTGCCCTGGGCGGGTTGTGCGTGCCGGCCCACGTGGATCGGCCGATGTACAGCATCATCGCCAACCTGGGCTTCATCCCGGCCGATTTGGACATCCCGGGCGTGGAGATCTCGCACCTGCTCGGCACGAAAGAGGCCCGATCCCGTTTTCCACAACTGGCGCGCTACGGGCTGATCGCGGACAGCGATGCGCACCGGTTGAGCGAGATCCACCGGCGCACCACCATCAAAGTGATGCATCGCACCGTGGCGGAGCTGGCGCTGGCGCTGGCCGGCGTGGGCGAGCGCGGGGTGTGGGTGGATGGGGTGAGTTCAACAAAGATAGGGGATTAGGGATTGGGGATTGGGGATTGGGGATTGGGCGTGGTGCGGTTGTGGGTTGAGCGTGCGTGGGCAACCTGGCCGGCCGGGGATCGGACGGCGGCCGGGATGGCGAGCACTTTGACAAGCGAAGAGGGATTTGCGGCGGCCCTGGTGAGCGGCGGGGGAACGGGAGATGAGCGTCAGGCGACGGGTTTCGCGGATCGTCTGGCGCAGCGCATGGCAACCCGCCTGAACGCCGGCGCTGAGATGGCCGAGGCCGTGGCCGACGTGCTCGCCGCCCTGCCAGCGGGCGAGCACGTCGCGGTTGCGCTCCTGCGCATTGGCCGGGACGGCCGGGCGGAGCTGGCCGAGATAGATGCGCCGCCTCTCTTCATGGCCCGCAAAGGCGATTGCGTCCTTTTGCCGGTTGTGGAGGAGGAGATGGCCGGCCGCCTGGTCCGCCGCTGCGATTTCACCGTCCAGGCGGGCGATCACCTGGCGCTGGTGAGCGAGAGCTACATCGGGGCGTGCGGGGATGTTCGCTCGTGGAGCTGGCGCGCGATCGCCCTTGCCGTCCGGCGGCTGACCGCAACCGGCTGCGATGCGGAGCAGTTGGCAGGTGCGTTGGTACGAATTGCGAATCAGCGAATCGGCGAATCAGTGAATCAGCAAAATGGTAAACCCGCCATTCGTCATTCGCCGTTCGCCATTCTTGCGCTTTTCATCCGTCCCATGTGCACGGCCACGGTCTGGAGCGGGCCGCCGGCCGACCGGCGGCGAGACGGGGAGGCGTTGGCGCGGTTGATGGCCGAGAAGGGGACGCGCATCATCTGCGGAGATACCACGGCGCAGGTGGCGGCCCGGCTGTTGGATGCCGCGTTGATCCTCGAGCCGCGGCCGGCGGATGGCTGGCGGGACGTGCCGCCCACCGCGCGGCTGGTGACGCGGGACGGCATTGAGCCGGTGGCGCTGGTCACGGAAGGGGTGGTGACGTTGCGTGCCGCGGCCGACCGGTTGGCTGCGGTCGGACGGCCGGCCGAACTGGCGGGCCGTGGCGATGGCGCTTCCCGCCTGGCGAGGCTGCTGCTGGCGGCCGATAAAGTGACCTTCGTGGTCGGTCTGGCCGTCAACCCGGCGCAGACCGAACGGGATGGCACGCCGCTGCGCAAGTCGGCCGTGGCGCGCGTGGCCGAGGCGTTGCGGGCGCGGGGGAAGCTGGTGGCCATGGAGTATGTGTAGGCGCCCCCCCTCGATTCGTGCATTCGTGTTCTCATTCGTGGATGGCCCATCCAACTCAGGAGGTACCGTTCATGGAACAACCCAAAATCGGCGTCTATGTTTGTGACTGTGGTGTGAACATCGCGGCCACGGTCAACGTGCCCGAGGTGGTCAAATTCGCCTCGGGCCTGCCCAATGTCGTCGTCGCGCGCGAGTACAAGTACATGTGCTCGGACCCCGGCCAGAAGATGATCCAAAAGGACATCCAGGAGCTGGGGCTGAACCGTCTGGTGGTCGCGGCGTGCTCTCCGCGCATGCACGAGCCGACCTTCCAGAGCGCAGTTGCAGCCGCCGGGATGAACCCGTATCACTTCGCCATGGCCAATATCCGCGAGCACGTGTCGTGGGTGGTGGACGATGTTGCCCAGGGCACGGAGAAGGCCAAGCGGCTGGTCAACGCGGCCGTGATGCGCGTGGCCCTGCAAGAACCGCTCTACTCGCGCAAGGAGCCGGTGACCCCGGCCGCGCTGGTGGTTGGCGGCGGCATCGCGGGCATTCAGGCCGCGCTCACCATCGCCGATGCCGGTTACAAGGTGTATCTGGTCGAGCGGGAGCCGTCTATCGGCGGGCACATGGCCCAACTCGATAAGACGTTCCCCACGCTCGACTGTAGCACCTGAATACTGGGGCCCAAGATGATGGATGCCGGTCGGCATCCCAACATTGAGCTCCTGACCTACAGCGAAGTCGAAGAGGTATCGGGTTACGTGGGCAACTTCACCGTCAAGGTGCGCAAGAAGGCCCGCTACGTGGACCCAGAGGCGTGCACCGGCTGCGGTTTGTGCTGGCAGGAATGCCTCACCGTGCGCATCCCCCGCCTCAAGCTTATCAAGATGGGCGACATGAGCGTGGGTGAAAGGAGGCCCGGCGACCGATGAACGCATATGATCCCGAACGGGTCGAGGAGATCATCCGCTCCTACGACGCGGATATGACCAACAGCCTCGCCATACTCCAGGATATCCAGCGCGAATACAACTACCTGCCCCGGCAGGCGTTGGAGTTGGTCGCCAGGCGCGTGGGCCTGCCGACAGGTCACGTTTATCGGCTGGCCACCTTCTTCAAAGCATTCAGCTTGCATCCCAAGGGCGAACACCAGTGCAAGGTGTGCCTGGGCACGGCCTGCCATGTCAAAGGCGGCGCCCTGATCCTGGAGACGCTGGAGAAAGAGCTGGGCATCAAGGCCGGCAACACCAGCCCCGACGGCAAGTTTTCATTGGAAGGAGTGCGTTGCCTGGGCGCCTGTGCGTTGGCCCCCGTCGTGGTGATTGATGACGAGCCGCTGGGGCAGATGACGCCAGATGCCGCCACCGGCAAGATCCGCGAGTTGCGCGCCGGCAAGACCGTGGCTGTGCCGGCCCAGGTGACGCCGCAGGCCCCCGTCAAGGCGGCCGTGGATCTCTCTGCCGTCCCGCCGCGGGG
>DAOTZV010000182.1:0-94305 GCA_034434235.1 Anaerolineae bacterium | reverse complement strand
CCATCGCCGTGCCGACCGCCACGGCCGGCATCTGGCCGACCCCGCGGGTGATCGCGACGCTGGCTTTGCCGACGGGCAGCCATCCGCACGGCATCGCGCTCGACGCCACGGGCCGCACGGCCTACGTGGCGTTCCACGGCGTGGATCACAGCGGCCGGACGCTGGGGGTGGTCAACACGGCGCCGTTGACCCTGACCGCTCAGATCACGCTGAGCACGGAAGCAACCGGCCCCAACGGCGTCGCGGTGATCGGCGGCGGCGGCCCGGTCGTCGTGACCAACCGTCAGACGGCCAATGCGTCGGTGGTGAATCCGGCCGCGACGCCGGCCGTGGTGGGCGAGATTCCCGCCAACCTGCTCCCCGATGGCGTGGCCATCAACGGCGGATTCGGCTACATCGCCAACTTCGGCAACAATACGGTCACCGTATTCGACCCGGCCACGCGCGCGGTGGTGAACACGGTGGCGGTAGGCCAACAGCCGTCGCTGTTCGCAGCCGATCCGACCAGCCACGACGTGTATCTCTCGCTGC
This sequence comes from Anaerolineae bacterium, assembly GCA_034434235.1. Classification (GTDB taxonomy): domain Bacteria; phylum Chloroflexota; class Anaerolineae; order CG2-30-64-16; family CG2-30-64-16; genus CAKZKT01. The sequence continues at coordinate 93,774 of DAOTZV010000182.1, read as the reverse complement.
ACGGCTCGAACGAAGTACAGCGTCTGCGCGACGGGGCCCTGATCAACACCTACACCGGCATCCCGGCGCCGTATGGCCTGGCGTTCGATCCGACCAGCCGGCGGCTCTACGCGGCGAACCGGGGGGTCGCCCGCTCCGTGACGGTGCTCGATACGGCCACGGGGACGATCGTCGGCACGATCGGGCTCGACCGCGAGCCGTTCGTGGTGGCGGTCAACCCGCGCACCGGCCATCTGTTCATCGCGTGCGGCGATCAGGTGAAGGTCTATCGCACGCTCGACTGGGCGCCCGTGACGACGATCACGGTGCCGCCGGGCGCGGAGGAAGGGATCGCGCTGGACGAGGCGCACAACATCGTCTATGTGACCAGCCGCGAAGGGGATGCCATCACGGCCATCCAGGACGCTTCGCCGCCGCTGGTGCTTTTCGCCAGCAATCGGGACGGCAACAGCGAGCTGTATCGCATGTTGCCCGATGGCCGCGAGCAGATCCGGCTGACTTTTACCGCCGGCGCCAGCGAGGTGTCGCCGGTCGGCTCGCCCGATGGCCGGTGGATCGCCTATGTGCGCACCGACAGCGACGGCTGGCCGCATCTCTGGCTGATGAATCGGGATGGGCACCAGGCCCGGCAGCTCACCTCTGGCTCCTGGGAGGATGGCGGGCCGAACTGGTCGGGAGATGGGACGAAGCTGGCGTTCGCATCGAACCGGGATGGCAACTGGGAGATCTATACCTTGCAACTGGCCGATGGCAGCGCCTCGCGGCTGACGTTCAACGGGGCGGAAGACCGGGCGCCGAGCTGGTCATGGGCCAACGGCCGGATCGCGTTCCAATCGAATCGCTACGGTCCCAATCCCGAGATCTTCACCATGGCCGCGGACGGCAGCGACGTGCAGCGGGTGACCGTCAACCCCAACGGCGACCGGGGGCCATCGTGGTCGGCGGACGGCCAGTACATCGTCTTCTGGGGCAGTCGCGGAGAGCAAACCCTCTATCGGGTGCGCGCGAACGGCCTGGACGTTGTGCCGTTGGTGTCCTACCTGTTGCGGCCCGAGGGCGCGGCGTGGGGGCCGGGCAGCGCCGGCGGATGGATCGTCTTCCCCGGCTACCGGCCCGGCAGCGGCCACAGCGAGATCTTCCGGATGACCTCGTCGGGCGCCGACGTGGTATTGCTCACGTTCAACGAGGTGAATTTCGATTATTCGCCGGGGTGGTTGCCGGGGCAGTAACAGCACGATCGCGAGACGCGTGATGGAGGCATCCTCGTTTCCGGGCCGGAAGCGAGGATGTTTTTTGAGTGCACCTACCGCTTCCTGCAGCGCTGCGGCAAGCGACCGGTGATCGGCCGCAAGGATGTGCCGGGGCAGATCTGCAATCGCATCCTGCAGGCGGTGATCCGCGAGTGCATCTACATGGTGCAGGAGGGGATCGCCAGCGCGGAGGACGTGGAGACCGCATTGAAGGCCGGCGCCGGCTTGCGCTTCCCGGTCTACGGCCCGTTGGAACACCTGGACGCGGTCGGCCTCGACCTGGGCCTGGCGGTGCAAAGCTCGGTGTTGCCGAGCCTGTGCAACTCGGCCGAGCCCGGCCAATTGCTGAAGGACCTGGTGGCGGCCGGCCACCTGGGCGCACGCACGGGCCAGGGATTCTACGACTGGAACGCGCGCGATGTGGCCGAGCTGCGCCGCACGCGCGATCTGTGGCTGGTGCAGCGGATGAAGGAGCAGCGCAACGGATGAGGGCAACAGATGCCGCGGGAGAGCTGGACGTATGACACTAATGAAATGGTTTGAGAGCCGGGAACAGAGAGTGGTGATCGTGTCTCTGGGGCACGACGACCTGCTCCTGGAGAGCTTGCGGCAGGTCGCCAGGGAAGCCGATATTCACACCGGCGTCATCATGACCGGCCTGGGCAGTTTGACGCGCGCCCGGCTTCACTGGGTGATGACCGACGCGATGCCGCCGCAGGATCGGTTCGCGGAGCTATCCGGCCCGATCGAGATCGTGGGCTTTCGCGGCATCATCGCCGACTACGAGCCGCATGTGCATATCAGCTTGATGTTGCCGGACGGCACGTTCTACGGCGGACACCTGGAAGAGGGATGCTCGATCTTGACCCTTTCGGAGATCTCCATTTTGCGGCTTCCCGATCTCAAGCTCACGCGCCGGCCGCGCGACGGGAGCATGATCCCCCTGCTCGATCTCGTCGCCAGGTGACGCGGAGGGGCGCCGCTTCCCCTTGACCGTGCCAGGCACCTGGGAGGGTGCCTGGCACGTGACGGCTATTTCCTCGCTCGCCTCGGGCCTCACGTCCGATAGTGCCCGTTGATGTCCACGTATGCGTGGCTCAGGTCGCACGTCCAGACGGTCGCCTGGCCATCGCCGAGGCCGAGCCGGACGACGACCGTGATCTCCTGGCCGGCAAAGATGGCGCCGGCGCGCTCCTCGGAATAGGGAAGCGGCCGGCCGCCGGCGACCAGTTGCAGATCGGCCGCCGGCGCGGGGGGCGGAATGGCCCCGGCCGCGATCCACAGATCGGCCTTGTCCGGGACGACCTCCGCGCCGGAATAGCCCACCGCACACAAGATGCGCCCCCAGTTGGCGTCCCCGCCGTAGAACGCGGTCTTCACCAGCGGCGAGTTGGCGATGGCCTTGGCCGCGCGCCGCGCGTCGGCCGCGGTGGCCGCGCCCTCCACCCGCACGGTGATGAACTTCGTCGCGCCTTCCCCGTCGCGCACGATCTGTTGCGCCAGGTCGGTACAGAGGGAGGTTAAAGCTGAGGCGAAGGCCGGGAAGTCCGGGCTTCCGGCTTCCAGGTTGCGGCCCGACGCGGCGTTCGCCAGCACCAGTACCGTGTCGTTGGTCGAAGTGTCGCCGTCCACGCTGATGCTGTTGAAGCTGACCTCGACCGCGCGGCGCAAGGCGGCATCCAGGGCGGCCGGCGCGACGCCGGCATCGGTGACGATGGCCGCCAGCATGGTCGCCATGTTGGGGTGAATCATCCCCGCGCCCTTGCACATCCCGAACAGCCGTACGCCAGCGACTTCGCGAAACGCGACCTTCGGCCGCGTGTCGGTGGTCATGATGGCGCGCGCCGCGGCGTCCCAGCCGTCGGCCGCGAGCTGGCCGGCGGCCAACCGCACGCCGGCGCGGATCTTGTCCATCGGCAGGCGCACACCGATGACGCCGGTGGACATCACGGCGCAGGAGCGAGGCGGCAAACCCAACGCGGCTTCGGCCGCGGCGGCCATCTCGCCGGCATCGGCCAACCCCTCGGCGCCGGTGCAGGCGTTGGCGCAGCCGGCGTTGATCGCCACCCCGCGCAGGCCGGCGCTGTTCTCGGCGATCAGGCCGCGATCGTAGAGCACCGGCGCGGCCGGGAACCGGTTCTGGGTAAAGACGGCCGCGGCCGCGCAAGGCCGATCGCTCACGATGAGCGCCAGATCGGCCGCGGCCGCCTTCTTGATGCCGGCCGCCACGCCGGCAAAACGAAACCCAAGCGGGGGTTGGTGGATCATCTCAGTTCCTCATGCTTTACGTGCCAGGCACCTGGGAAGGTGCCTGGCACGTCCGGCGGCCCATTTTCAGATCAGTCCCGCTTGAACGCCGCGTAATCGGGCTCGGCGTGCTTCCCGCGGCCCACCCCTTCGATCTCGAGCAGGGCCGCCACCTTCATCGGCAGGCCGAACAGCTTGATGAACCCCTCGGCATCCTTCTGATTGTAGACGTCCTCCTCGCCGAAGGTGGCGTAGTCTTCCCGATAGAGGCTGAAGGGCGACTTGCGACCGACGATGATCACGTTGCCCTTGTAGAGCTTGAGTCGGGCGGTGCCGGTCACGCGGCGCTGGGTCACCGCGACGAAGGCATCGAGCGCCTCGCGCAGGGGGGTGAACCACTGGCCGTTGTACACCAGCTCTGCATACTTGAGCGCGATCATCTGCTTGTATTGCAGCGTCTGCCGGTCGAGACAGATCTGCTCCAGCGCGTCGTGGCCGCGATAGATGATCGTGCCGCCGGGCGTCTCGTAGACACCGTGCGACTTCATGCCCACCAGCCGGTTTTCGACCAGGTCGACGCGGCCCACGCCGTGCTTCGCGCCGAGCTTGTTCAACGTGGTCACCAGGTCGATCGGCCCCATCGCCACGCCGTTGATCCGCTTCGGCACGCCTTGCTCGTAGTAGATCTCGACGTATTCGGGCTCATCGGGCGCCTTCTCGGGGCTGGTAGTGAGCTGATACATCCCTTCTTCCGGCTCCTGCCACGGGTCTTCGAGGATCCCTCCTTCGTGGCTCAGGTGCCAGATGTTGCGGTCGCGGCTGTAGATGGACTTCAAAGTCGCGGTGACCGGCACGTTGTGTTCCGCGGCGTACTTCAGGGCGTCCTCGCGGCTGCGGATGTGCCACTCGCGCCAGGGCGCGATGATCTTCAAGCGGGGATTGAGCGCCATCACGGTCAGCTCGAAGCGCACCTGGTCGTTGCCCTTGCCGGTGGCGCCGTGCGCCACCGCGTCGGCGCCCTCCAGCTCCGCGATCTCCACCAGGCGCTTGGCGATCAACGGCCGCGCGAAGCTGGTGCCGAGCAGATACTCCCGCTCGTAGATCGCGCCGGCCATCATGGTCGGGTAGATGTATTTGGTGATGAACTCTTCGCGCAGATCCTCCAGATAGAGCTTGCTGGCGCCCGAAGCAAGCGCCTTGGCCTCCAGGCCGGAAAGCTCTTCTTCCTGGCCCAGATTGGCGCAGAAGCAGATCACCTCGCAGCCGTAGTTCTCGACGAGCCACGGCACAATGCACGAAGTGTCCAGCCCGCCCGAATAGGCGAGCACGACTTTATTGACGGATTTCTTGGCAGATGACATGGTTCACTCCTTTATGTTGATCAGATCACGCAGCATCGCGCCGGCCGTCGGCACGGGACCGCGCTCGTCCACTTTGTACATTTGCACGCCCATGATGTCGGTGTCGAAGACGATGCCCATCTCGAAGCCGTTCACCTGGGCCAGGAAGCTGTCGGCCGGCAGCCATTCGGGCCGAACCGCCAGCCGATAGCGGTCGCCCTGGCGTTCGGCCGTTGCCACCAGCTTGACGACCTGCCCGCGCGCCGCGCCGGCCCGGATCTGCTCCGGCGTGATGTCGGTGATGCCCTGCACCGGCCGGACGTCGGCCAGGGTGGCGCGCTGGCGCAGGATGCTGTTGGCGATGATGACGAGCTTGTTGGCGGTGTCCCACCCTTCCACGTCCAGGCTCGGATCGGCCTCGGCCACCCCTTCGGCCTGCGCCCGGCGCAGCGCGTCGGCGTAGCTCTGTCCGCCGGCCATGGCGGTGAGGATCGAGTTGCTGGTCGAGTTGAAGATGCCCCGCACGGAACGGAACTGGCATGCGGCCAGGTCGCGGCGGCCGATGTTCACCACCGGCAGCGCGCCGCACACCGTGGCGCTGTAGGCCAACTTGACGCCGGCCGCGGCCGCCGCTTCGGTCAGCTCGGCGAAGGCGTGCACAAGCGGCCCTTTGTTCGCCAGCACCACGTGCATCCCGCGGCCGATGGCCGTCCGCACGCAATCGAGCCCGGGTTGTCCGGTCTGAAGGTCGACGACCGAAGCCTCCAGCAGCACGTCGGCCGGGGCCTGGGCCACCAGCTTGCGCGCGCTCATGCCCGGCACGCCGGTCAGGAAGTTGCCGGCATTGCCCCCGCGCTCCTTGTGCAGGCGCAGCGCGGCCGGATCGATGCCCGCGTCGCTCATCACCGCGCCGGACGAATCGGCCGCGCCGGTGAGGCGCAGCTCCAACCCGTACACGTCTCGCAACAGGGCCGCTTTCTCGACCATCAGGGCCAGGAACGCACGGCCCACGTTGCCCAGGCCCACCAGGGCCACCCGTACGACTTCAGTCATGACATCCTCCAATCCTCGGTCGCACCGCAGAGCAGTAGGGGCGCAGGCCGTGCGCCCTTTTCGGATTGCGGGGACGTGTCCCCGCCTTTCGAAAGCGACGCTGTTGCGCCGCAATCCAAGATCACGTTGCCGCGGCCTGCGCCCTGGCCCGTTGCAGCCGGCCGATCTTGACGCCCTGCCACAGTTCCATGGCGACCTCCGGCGCGAGCGGCCTGGGCACGGTCTGCGGCTCGGTCAGGTTCATCAGCATGGTGACCTCGTCGCAGGCGTCGAACTTCGGGCAATAGATGCATTCGTGCCAGATCTTCGGCGGGATGGCCCACCGATCCACGGTCACGAAGCCCAGCCGGCTGAAGAAGCCCTCGACCAGCGTCAGCGCGCAGATCTGCTTGTAGCCGTCGCTGCGGGCCTTGGCCACCAGCGCCTCGACCAGGCGCTTGCCCAGGCCGGTATGGCGGAAATCGGGCGCCACGGCCAGCGAGCGCAGCTCCACCAGCTCAGAGGTGAGCGGCACATTGGAGCCGCAGCCGACCACCCGGCCGGCGCATTCGGCGACCAGGAAGTCCTTGAGCACGCGGCGGATCTGCTCGGCCGTGCGCGGCAACATCAGGTTCTGCGCCGCGTAGGCATTGACGATCTCCAGGATCGCCTTGATGTCGGCTTCGGTCGCCGGCCGGATGATGATCTCCGGCCGATCGGTTTGTGGTGTGCTCATAGTTCTTGTAAGACGGCGCTCAATCGTTCGATGAGCAGGTTGATCTCGTCCTGCGAGATGATCAGCGGCGGGACGAGGCGCAACGTATGCGTGCCGGCGTTGATGAGCAGCAGGCCGCGGCGGTGGCCGGCGCTGATCACATCGCCGGCCGGCACGTCCAGGTCCACGCCGATCATCAACCCCCGGCCGCGCACCTCCTTGATGTGCGGCGAATTGAGCTCCTCCAGCCGCTCCATCAGATAGGCGCCCTTGGCCCGCACGTCGGCCAGAAACGTGGGGTTGGCGATCCGGCGGACGACCTTCTCGGCGACCGCGGCCACCAGGGGTCCGGCCGCGAAGGTGCTGCCGTGCTCGCCGACGTGCATCACATCGGCCACCTGTTGCGTCATCAGGATGGCGCCCATCGGCAGGCCGCCCGCCAGCGGCTTGGCCGCGGTCATGATGTCGGGCGTGACGCCGTAGCCCTGATGCGCCCACAGGGTGCCCGTGCGCCCCAGGCCGCACTGGATCTCGTCGAAGATCAGCAGCGCGCGGTGGCGATCGCACAGCTCGCGCAATCCGGCCAGAAACTCCGGCGTGGCCGGGTGGACGCCGCCTTCGCCCTGCACCGGCTCGACGATCACCGCGCACACGTCGTCGCCCATGACCGCGGCCGTGCCGGCCAGGTCATTGAACGGCGCGATCCGCACGCCCGGCAGGAGCGGCCGGAAGGGCGCCTGATATTTCTCGCGCGGGGTGGCGGCCAGCGCGGCGAAGGTGCGGCCGTGAAACGCGCCCGTGAACGCCACGATGGCCGTCTTGCCCTCGCCGAAATGTTCGCGCGCCCACTTGCGCGCGAACTTGAACGCGCCCTCATTGGCCTCGGCGCCCGAATTGGCGAAGAAGACCCGATCGGCGAAGCTCGTGTCGCACAACATCTTGGCCAGCCGGGCATGGGGCGCGGTGTGGAACAGGTTGGACACATGCCACAGCTTGCCCGCCTGCTCGGTCAGGGTTGCGACGAGTTCCGGGTCGGCGTGCCCCAGCGCGTTGACGGCGATGCCCGCGGCGCAATCCAGGTAGGCGTTGCCCTCTGTGTCGTAGAGCCAGCACCCCCGGCCGTGATCGAGCACGAACGGCGCGCGGGCATAGGTCTGGAGGACGTAGTTTCTTTCCAGGTCGAAGATGGTTTCGGGTTCGGACGGCATGAGTTTGCTCCTTTGATGAGCGAAGTCGAATGCGTCAAACGTCAAACGTCATTCGCTGACTCGCCTGTGCAGCCGGCATCTCATCCGCGGCGTAGGCCTCGGTGCGCAGCGCAATGCCCAGATCCACGTCGCTGTACGGATCGCCTGCGCCGCGCGCCAGGCTCCCGGTCAGCCAGATGGCAACCACGTTCGGGTCGGCCGCGAGATCGGCCACGACCTCAGCCAGCCGCCCGCGCTGCGGCAGGTCGGGCAAGAGGGTCCAATCCAGGTCGACGCTCATGGACGTTTATCCATTGACGATGGTGGTGCCTTCTTCGGCCGCCAGCCCCGCCAGATCGGTGATGACCGCCTGCCGGACGCCGCGTTCGACCGCGTCGGTGGCCGAGCGCACCTTCGGGATCATGCCGCCGGTGATGTGCCCGGCGGCGATCAGCGCTTCGACCTGCGCCAGGCCGAGGGCGGGCATGGTGCGGCCGTCCACCCGCACGCCGGGCACGTTGCTGACGAAGATCAGCTTGCTTGCCCCGATGGCTTTCGCCACGCCCGCGGCCACATGGTCGGCGTTGACGTTGTACGCCAGGCCATCCATGCCGAGCGAGACCGGCGAAATGACCGGGGTCATGTCCAGGTCGAGCAGGCGAAGCAGCACCTCGCCGTTCACCGGGCCGACCTGGCCCACCAGCCCCAGGCTCTTGCCCTTGATCGTCATGGGCGTGGTGCGCACCAGGCCCAGGTCTATTCCGCTCAGGCCGAGCGCGGCCACCCCGCCGTTCACCAGCCAGCGCACCAGCCGGGTGTTCACCGTGCCGTTGAGCACCATCTCGACCAGCTTCATGCTCTCCGGGCTGGTGGCGCGCAGGCCCTCGACCGTCTCGAACCCCACGCCGAGCCGCTCGTGCAGGTCGCTGATCTCCTTGCCGCCGCCGTGCACGATCGCGATCGCATGTTCCCGCAACAACTCCTTGACCGCGGTCACGAACCCGACCAAAAACGCCTCATCTTCGACCTGATTCCCGCCGATCTTGAGGACGAGGATGGATTTGTTGTTTATGCTCATCTGCAAAACCCCCTGGCGTCGTGCGTCAAACGTCATGCGTCACGAGATTGACGTTTTACGTTTTACGTTTCACGTTTCACTTCAACCCCAGCGTCTCCGGCCATCCGAACATCACGTTCATGTTCTGCACGGCCGCGGACGAAGCACCCTTGCCCAGGTTGTCAATGCTCGACGTGACGATCAGGGTACGCGTGCCGGGGACGGGCGTCAGGCCGATGGCGCAGAAGTTGGTGTTCGTGGTGTGGCCCATCGTGGCCACCTGGCCCCGCGGCAGGAGATAGACGAACGGTTCGTCGGCATACATCTGCTCGTATTGCTCGCGCACCTGCGCTTCGCTCACCCCTTCGGGCAACGTCACGTAGATCGTGGAGAGCATTCCCCGACTGATGGGCATCAGATGCGGCGAGAAGATGAGCTGGTAGGTTGGTGGATTGGTAGACTGGTAGATTGGTGGATTGGTGGACTGGTAGATGAGGAGGTCGGCAGGTTGGGGGGAAGATGCGGCCCCCGGGTTACCCGTTCCCCCATTTCCCAATCTACCCGTCACCAATTGACCGATCTCCTGTTCCATTTCGGGCAAATGCCGATGGACGCGACCGATATTGTACGGGCTGACGTTTTCGTTCGCCTCGACGAAGTGCGTTTTCAGGCTCGGCGAGCGGCCCGCGCCCGAAACGCCCGACTTGCTGTCGGCGATCACCGTGCCCGCCAGCCAGCCGGCCCGGGCCAGCGGCGCCAGGCCCAGGATGACGCTGGTCGGATAGCAGCCGGGGTTGGCCACCAGGCGCGCGCCGGCGATCTCGGCCCGATGCAGCTCGGGCAGGCCGTAGACCGCCTCGGCCAGGAGTTCCGGCTGCGAGTGCGCGTGGCCGTACCACTTCTCGTAGACGGCCGGGTCCTTCAGGCGATAGTCGGCGCTCAAGTCAATGACGCGCGCGCCGGCCCGTCGCGCCCTGGCCACCGGCTCCAGCGATACGCCGTGCGGCAGACAGCAGAAGACCAGATCCACCGCCGACGGGTCGGCGGCGGCCGAAGCGATCAGGGTGTGCCGGCCCAGGGTGGGCGGCACCGCGAATACATCGCCGAACTTCTGGCCGGCCGAGTTCTCGGAGGTCAGCCAGATGATTTCGGCTTCGGGGTGGCGCTGAAGCCACCGCAGCAGCTCCAGGCCGGTATAACCGGTGGCGCCGTAGATGCCGATCTTGATCATGGACGATTCTCCATCGCAAAAAAAACCAGCACCCTGGTCTGGGTGCTGGTTGCCTGATACGTCGTTGGAATTCGGCCCGCGCGCTTCCCTCGACCGGGGTTAGCCGGTTTGGATGAAACGACGACGGGGGAAACGCAGGCTAAATGCCATCAGAACTCCGAACGATTGCTATGCTTCTGGTCGGCCGACCGACCATCTTTTACGGCCAACAGTGTAGCACAAATGCCCGCCCGTGTCAAAATGTCGGGACGGCCGTGAAGGCCTGCTCAATGGATCACCGATTTCGGCGTCGGCTCGATGCGGGTGACCACGGTGCGCGAGCGGTCGAGCATCTGGCCCACCTTCGGCGCGATCTCGTTCTTCCAGTAGTCGGTCTCGTAGACCGCCTGGTACAAGGCGGCGCGCTCCTCTTCGCTCTCGAAGCGGCGGATCCACACGTACAGATCCTCCTCTTCCTGGCCCACGAAGCTGCCGACAACCACCATTCCCTTGGAGACCTGGAAGGGGATGATGACCTCTTCCATGAACTTGACCCAGGCCTCGCGCTGGCCGGGCAGGATGCGATACTGGCGCAATTCGAAGAACATGATGACCTCCGGGATGTGATCTTGCCGGACGCAGTATAGCAGGGGCCGGCGGGTTTGCACAAATATCCCGCCGATGCTAGACTCAGTAGATCACAATTTTGCTGCTCCAAGCCGGTCTGTGACCGGCGGTCGGGGGTCACAGACCCCCTTTGAGCTTGAATCTGTGATCTACTGAGACTCAATCAGTCGCATCTTCTCAGAGGACACGTTGGGGGAACAGCCATCATGCCGTATTCTGCCTGGTATCAATGCATTCGCGGCTGTCCGGGCCGTTACAGCGTCTTCGACGTCATCTATCGTTGCCCCGCGTGCGGCGGCCTGCTGGAGGTCGTTCACGACATGGCCGCCCTGGCCGAACGCCCTGCCGCGGAATGGCGCGCACGCTTCGCGCAGGGCGCCGGGGCCGACGGCCGGGGGTCGGGCGTGTGGGCCAAACGCGAGTGGGTCTTGCCGCAGATTCGGCCCGAGCACATCGTCACCCTGGGCGAAGGCAACACGCCGCTGATCCACGCGCCGCGGCTGGGCCGCGGCCTGGGCGTGGACGATCTGTGGATCAAACAGTGCGGGGTGAGCCACACCGGCTCGTTCAAAGACCTGGGCATGACCGTGCTGGTGAGCGCGGTCAACCAGATGATGGCCGAGGGCCATAGCCCCGTGCGCGCGGTGGCGTGCGCTTCCACCGGCGACACGTCGGCCGCGCTGGCGGCCTACGCGGCCGCCGCCGGCATCCCGGCCATCGTCTTCCTGCCCCGGGGCAAGATCAGCACCGCCCAGCTCATCCAGCCCATCGCGCACGGCGCGCATGTGCTGGCGCTCGACACCGATTTCGACGGCTGCATGCGGATCGTGCAGGAGGTGACGCGCGACAACTCGATCTACCTGGCCAACTCCATGAACTCGCTGCGCGTCGAGGGCCAGAAGACGGTGGGGATCGAGATCGTCCAGCAGCTCGGCTGGGAAGCGCCCGATTGGATCGTGTTGCCGTCGGGCAACCTGGGCAACATCTCGGCGCTGGCGAAGGGGTTGGCGATGGCGCACGAGCTGGGGCTGATCGAACGCCTGCCCCGGCTGGTGGCCGCGCAGGCCGAGCGCGCCAATCCGCTTTACCGCGCATACCTGCGCGGCTTCGACCGTCTGGAGCCGGTAACGGCCGGGCCGACGGCCGCGTCGGCGATTCGCATCGGCGCGCCGGTGAGCTACGAAAAGGCCGTGGCCGCGCTGCGCGCGTTCGACGGCGTGGTGGAACAGGCGAGCGAAGACGAGCTGGCCGAGGCCGCGGCCCTGGCCGACCGGGCCGGGCTTTACGCGTGTCCGCATACGGGGGTGGCGCTGGCGGTGGTCGCCAAACTGGCGCGGCAGGGGATCATCCGACGCGAGCAGCGCGTGGTGGTCATTTCCACCGCCCACGGCCTGAAGTTCAGCGAGTTCAAGGTCGCCTATCACGAAGGCACATTGGCCGACGCGGTCGCCCGCCATCGCAATCCGCCGATCGAGCTGCCGGCCGACGCCGATGAGGTGAGGCGCACCATCGAGCGCCGGCTGGCGATGTAGTATAATATGGGCTATGGCCGCGAACACGCATCTCTCTCCAGAACTGATCCAAAAGCTCGAGACGCTCCCCGAGCGGCCGGGCGTCTATCTCTACCGCTCGGCCGACGGCAAGGTGATCTACGTCGGCAAGGCGGTGGTGCTGAAGCACCGCGTCCGCTCCTATTTCCACGAGAGCGCGCGCCACGACCCGCGCATTCGCCGCCTGGTGGCCGAGATCGCCGACCTGGAGTGGATCGTCACCGACACCGAGCTGGAGGCGCTGATCCTCGAGAACGAGCTGATCAAGCGCTATCGGCCCCGCTTCAACATCCGCCTGCGCGACGACAAGACCTATCCCTACATCAAGATCCACTGGCAGGAGGACTTCCCGCGCGTCAGCATCGTGCGGCGGATGGAGCGAGACGGCAGTCGCTATTACGGGCCGTTCACGTCGGGCTATGCGGTGCGCCAGACCCTCGACGCGCTGCGTCGCGTCTTCCCCTATCTGGATTGCACGCGCGAGATCACCGGCCGCGATCCCAAGCCGTGCCTCTACTATCACATCAAGCGCTGCGCCGGGCCGTGCATCGGCGCAGTGGATCGCGACGGCTATCGCCAGATCATCGCCGGCCTGGCCGACTTCCTGGAGGGCAACAGCGAGGAGGCGCTGGCGCAGCTCAAGGCGCAGATGGTTCAGGCGGCCGAGCGCCTGCAGTTCGAGCGCGCGGCCATGTTGCGCGACCAGATCCGCGCGGCCGGCCACCTGATCGAGCGCCAGAAAGTGGTGAGCGGCCGCCAGGAGGACGAAGATGTGATCGCCTTCGCGCAGGATGCACGCACGGCCGAGGCGTGCGTGCAGGTCTTCTTCATCCGCCGCGGCAAGCTGATCGGCCGGGAGACCTTCGTGCTCGACGGCGTGAGCGCGGAGCAGAACGGCGAGCTGGTATCCGCGTTCGTCAAGCAGTTCTACGATGAGGCCGCGTTCGTGCCGCCCAGCATCATCCTGCCGAAAGACCTGGACGAGCGGGAGATCATCGAGCAGTGGCTGCGCGGCCGCCGCGGGGGCGAAAAGGTGGTCCTCACCGTGCCGACCGAAGGCCCCAAGCGCGAGCTGCTCCAGATGGCGACCGACAACGCGGCCGCCACCCTGGCCGCGCTCCAGGCGCAGTGGCAGGCCGATACCCACCGCCAGACCGAGGCGCTGGCGCAGCTTCAGGAGGCTCTGGGATTGGCCGCGCCGCCCGGCCGCATCGAGTGCTTCGACATCTCCACGTTGCAGGGCACCAACACGGTCGGGAGCATGGTCGTCTTCGCCAGGGGCGCGCCCGAAAAGAGCAGCTATCGCCGTTTCAACGTCAAGGGCCGGGGCGGCCTGGGCGAGCCGGACGACTTCGCCGCGATGCGCGAAGTGCTCAAGCGCCGCTTCCGCCGGGCGGTCGAAGAGGCCATGCCCGATCCGGGCGCGAAGGCGCGCAAGTCGGATGAGTCGTGGAAACTGCTGCCCGACCTGCTGATCGTGGACGGCGGCAAAGGACAGCTCGGCGTGGCGGTCGAGGTGCTCGCCGAATTCGGCCTGACCGAGGTGGTGCCGGTCGTCGGCCTGGCCAAGCAGCGCGAAGAGCTGTTCCTGCCCGGCCGCAGCGACCCCATCCTGTTGCCGGCGGGGAGCCAGGGGCTCTTCCTGATCCAGCGCATCCGCGACGAAGCGCATCGCTTCGCCATCACCGCGCACCGCGAGAAGCGAAGCAAGGCCGCCGTCGCGTCCGAGCTGGACGCGATCCCGGGCATCGGCCCGGCGCGGCGCAAGGCGTTGCTCAAGCATTTCGGCTCGCTGGAGGCGATCCGCCAGGCATCGGTGGAGGAGCTGGCGGCCGTGCCCGGCATGACGCTGGCGGCCGCGCAGAGCGTGCGCGAAAGGTTGTAGGCCATGTTGAACGATGCCCAAATCACCGAGGCATGGGAGGTACTCAAGGATACCCCCCTGGCCAAGACATGGACCGAGCTCAAGAGCGATTATCTATGGCGGTGCGATCGGATCGAAGTCCAGGCCGGCGCCGTGCTGATGCAGCCGACAGATCCGCCGGCCGACTTCTACATCGTCGGCGCCGGCCGCGCGCGCGGCCGGCTGTATCGCGAAGATCGGCCGTGGTTCGCATGGGACCTGAAGGCGGGACACTGCTTCGGCCAGGCCGCGCTCTATTTCAACCTGCCCCAGATCGAGGTGGTCGCGGTCGAGCCGACCGTCTTCTATCGTCTGCGGCTCTCCGATCTGCGCAGCGCGATCGAGCACAACGAGAAGCTATACGAGTTCCTGTTGCATCAAGACCTGGCGGGACGCCTCCGGCGCCTGCCGGTGTTGCGCACCGTGGACAACACAACCATCCTGCAGATCGCGGCGCTGGTCGAGGTGGTGGATCTGGCCGCGGAGCGCGACGTAGACCTCTCCCAGGCCGGCAGTTTTTATGTGATTGAATATGGCCAGGTAGCGGTGACGGGCCCGGCCGCGTTCGGCCTGCCGGAGTGGCGTTTGACGGCCGGCAACTTCTTCATGGCGCCCGGCGCAACGCCGCGGCCGGGGCAAAACTGCACCGCGGATACCGCGCGCACGCGCTATCCCTCGCGGCTCCTGCGTTTTCCGGCCGGACTATACAACGCCCTGGCCGACACCTTCCCGGATATCGCACAGCTCACGAGGCGACCGCTCGACATCCGCGATCATCTGCCCTACAACGGGGCGTTTCATGGCCTCTCGCGCGAGCAGAGGGCGCATCTGGCGCAGTTCTGCGGCTGGATGTTCGTGCCGGCCGGGCAGAACATCACCACCCAGGGACAGCCGGGCCATGGCCTGGTGATCCTGCGCCAGGGCACGGCCGTCCGCTCGGCCGTAGATCCGCAGGGCCGGCAACGGCCGCGCGATATCTTGCACGCGCCGGCCGTCTACGGCGAGACCTCGTTGTTCGAGGGCAAAGAGCACGAGGCGACCGTGCGCGCGGTTACCACCGCGGCCACGGCCTCTCAGGACCGGCTCGACGGCGCCGATATCATCGTATTGGATCGCCGGGATCTGGACGTGGCCTTTCAGGAGAATCCGCAGTTGTGGGGGGCCGATGTGCCTCTCAAACAGCGCACGACCCAGATCAAACAGGAGGCCCGGCCGTTCGACTGGATGCAGGACGGCGAGAAGCTGGAGTGGAAAGGCCGGCCGCACTGGTTGTGGCTGGCAGGCCCTCTGGCCGGGGTGGGGTTGATCGGCCTGGCGTTGTGGACGGTCACCGCGCTGGCTCCGGCCGAAAACAGGGATGAGCTGACCATCTTTTCGCTGTTCGCCTCGGTGTTTGCCCTCCTTCCGGTCGCCCTTTTTGCGCTCATCAACTATCTGGACGACTACTACGTGATCACCAATCGCCGGGTGACGCGACGCGATCGCCTGCTCCTGCTTTACGAGGCGCGTACCGAGACGCCGCTCGACATGATCCAGGATGTGACCTACGATGCGACGTTTTGGGGCCGGGTGTTCGATTACGGCGATGTGATCATTCGCTCGGCCGCGCGCGTGGGGTCCATCACGTTCGCGCATGTGCCGCACCCCGAAAAGGTGCAGGCGCAGATCAAGCGGGGACAGGCCGAGGCTACGGCCGGCACGCGCGGCATGCGCCACGAGGAGCTACGCAAAGCCGTGATGGCCGATCTCCGCCTGGCGTTGCCGATCCCGGCGGTGGGGCGAGCGCTGGGACCGGACGCTCAGGCGCCGGTCCGCCGGGCCTGGTGGCAATGGTGGCGCCGACAGGAGAGCAGCCGCAAACTGCCGGCGATGAAGGGCACCCTGCCCGGCCCCTTCGTGCGCCTGGCCAACCGGCTGCCCGACCCATGGCGCCGATTGTTGATCGGCGGCCCGGCGCAAGAGCTGCAGATCGGCACCGGGGAATTCCTCTGGCGCAAACACCCCATCCAACTGATCATCCAGGCCAGCCGGCCTTTTGTCCTCTTGTTGATCTGGCTGGTCTTCGGCTGGATCCTGTTCAGGACCGAGCTGGGCGCCAATCGGGTCGCGCTCCACCTGCCCTGGTGGTTCCTCTTCATCTTCTTCTTGAGCTGGATCATCTGGGAGTTCGCGGATTATCAAAACGATCTCTACATCCTGAAAGAGGATCGAATCATTGACATCGAGGCCACCCCCTTGTGGCTCTCCATCAAGCGCCGCGAGGGCTCCCTGGATCGGGTACAGAACGTGCTCGCCCGGCAGGAAGGCATCTGGCAGAACCTGCTCGGCTACGGCGACGTGATCATTCAAACCGCCGCTCAGGACGAAGGCTTCACCTTCAAGAACGTCTCCAATCCGCAATATGTCCAGGCGCTGATCTTCCAGAAGCTCGACGCGTTCAAGGTGCGCCAGGCCGAACGCCAGGTGCGCGAGCGCCAGCGCGAGATCATCGAAGGGCTAAGCGTCTACCACGAGCTGCGCTCCGAAGGCCACAACCTCTGAACGTTACGGCTTCCGGCGCCGCGCCAGCCGGCGGATGCCCCACACGATCAGCACGATCGGGAGCGCCAGGAGGATCAACACGGGCACGATGACGATCACCAGCCAGATCAGCGCGTCGACGAGCCATTTGAGCGTGTTCACCAGCGCGCGGCCGGCGTTCTTGATCGTCTCCAGCGGCCGCCAGCCCGGCTCGACCACCGGCCGGGCGAGCACGTCGGGGATCAGGTCGAGGGTCACCGTGGCCAGCGCGGTCTGGTTGCTCAGGTATTGCATCCGCCCCTTGATCCGCTCGATCTCGCCCCGCACCTTCGTCAGCTCCTGATAGACCTGGAGCACGTCTTCGGCCCTCTGGGTCTTCTGGCGCACTTCCGTCAGCAGCTCCCGCAGCTCCTTTTCGGTCGCCTCCAGGTTGACGAGCTGGGCGTTCAGGTCGCTGTACTCTTCGGTCACGTCTTTGCCGCCGATGTTCTCCCGCTCGACGCGCACGGCCAGCTTCTTGATCCCTGCCAGCGTCTCGTCGAGCCGGTCGGCCGGGATGCGGGCCGACATGCGGCCGCGCAACTGGTTGTTCTCGCGCCAGGTCTGCGAGCTGGCGATGTAGCCGCCCGCGGCGGTCACCAGGTCGGTCACCGCCCGCATGGCCGGCTCGGCCTCGGCGACGACCAGGCTCAGCTCGGCCGTGCGGACGATCATCCGCTCGGCGTCGCCGGCCGGCGCGGAAGGAGAGCGCTCGGCCGTGGCCGGCGCGCCGGCCGCGGGCGCAGCCGCCGGCCGGGCCACCTCGCTCACCGCAACGCGCTGGGGCGCGGGCGCCGCGCACCCCGCCGCAACCCAGACCATCCCGATCAGCAAAACCACCAGCAGAAACCGTCTCATGATCCCCTCCGATCCCCGATCCCCAATCCCCATCTTACCATCCATATTCCAGCCGCACGATCAGCCGTTCGGGCAAACGGGCCGCGCGCATGTGCGCCTGGGTCACCTCGATGGGGTAGGCCACCCGGCGCAACAGCCAGGTAGCGCGCTCGGTGTCGAGGATGGCGTAGGACGCGCGCGGATCGGAATCGCGCGGCTGGCCGACGCTGCCCGGATTCAAGAACGCGCGACGATCCCGGCTGAGCGCCACCGCCTCGCCCGGCCGCACGCGCACGAGGTTCACCGTCCGGCCGTCCGCATCGCTGACGAAGACGGTCGGCAGGTGGGTGTGGCCGATCAGACAGAACGGCGTGTCGAAATGGTCGAGATTGGCGTGCGCGATGGACGGGTACAGGATGTACTCCCAGACCGGATCGCGCGGACTGCCGTGGGTCAGGGTGAAGTCCCCTTCCACCACGGGCGTGCTGGGCAGATCGCGCAACCAGGCCATGCTCTCCGGGCTCAGCTTTTCGCGCGTCCAGAGCACCGCGCGCTGCGCCTCGCGGTTGAAGTCTTCGGCGTCCATGCGGCCGATCACGGCCCAGTCGTGGTTGCCGACGACTGCCGCCTGCGGCTTGAGCTGGCGGAGGCGCATGATGCATTCGTTCGGCTCCGGCCCATAGCCGACCGTATCGCCCAGACACCAGACGGCTTCGTAATCGAAGGACTTCGCGTCGGCCAGGACGGCCTCCAGAGCGGCCAGATTGGCATGGATATCCGACAGGACCAGAATGCGCATGACGCAACTCCCCGTGCGATGTCGCTCCTATCATACCACCAAAACGCGGAAAAACGACAAAGCCGCCCCCGCGTTTGTAGGGCGAACTTCAGTTCGCCCTACACGGCATGGATGATTTCGAGCCGCGGTTTTGTCCTCCCTTCGTAGAGCGGGTATAATGCGCATCGTGTATGGAAACCTGTCATCTGCTTCTTGAGACGCGGCGGGCCGAGGCCACGCGGGCGGTCGGCGCGGCATTGGGCCGGCGGCTGCGCAACGGCGACGTGTTGGCGCTGGCCGGCGACCTGGGCACGGGCAAGACCGTCCTGACGCAGGGCCTGGCGGCCGGCATGGGCATCACGGCCGCGGTGACCAGTCCTACCTTCGTGCTTGTCAACCGCTATCGCGCGGCGGACGGCCGCGTGCTCCACCACGCCGACTGCTATCGCCTGGCCGATGCGCCGGCCGAGATGTGGGACATCGGCCTCGGCGACCTCATCTCCGACGAGGACATCCTGGTGATCGAGTGGGCCGATCGCATTCCCGGCCTCCTGCCCGAGGCATTTCTTGAGGTGCGGCTCGAATATGTGGACGAGAATTGCCGACGCCTGTGCTTCGTCGCGCACGGCGCGCGCTATGTTGATCTGTTGGCCGAGCTGGCCGCGGCTCTGCCGACCTGCTCAGAAGACGTGATCCATGTTATTGGCGCTTGATACTTCCACCCGCTGGGCGGGCGTGGCGCTCTACGACGGCGAACGCGGCCTGCTCGCCGAATACAACTGGCATTCGGCCAACCGGCACACGGTCGAGCTGATGCCGCAGGTGGCACGCGTGATGGAGCTGGCCGGCGCCGGGCCGCAGGATCTGCGGGCGGTGGGCGTGGCGCTCGGGCCCGGCTCCTTCACCGGCCTGCGCGTGGCGCTCGCCGCGGCCAAGGGGATCGCGCTGGCCAATGGCGTGCCGCTGCTCGGCGTGCCCACCCTCGACGCGGTGGCGTACGGCCATCAGGATGCGCCGGCTCCCGTGATCGCGGTCATCCAGGCGGGACGGGGCCGGGTGTGCTGGGCGCTCTACGCGCACGGCCCGGCCGGCTGGGCCGCGCAAACCCCCTATCGGCTTTCGACGATCGAAGCGCTCGCCGACACCATCGGCCGGCCGATGGTGGTGGTCGGCGAGCTGTTGCCGGCCGATCGCGCGGCGTTGGCCGCGCGCAGCGGCCGGGCGCGCGTGCAGTTCCGGCCGCCGGCCCTCTCTGTGCGCCGGGCGGGCTATCTCGCGGAACTGGCATGGCAACGCTATGCCGCGGGCCAGGCCGACGATCCGACCACCCTGAGCCCCATCTACCTGCACGAACCGCCGCCGGCCAGGACGGATTGACGATGGCGTTGCCTCTGATCGCGCCGATGACGGTCGAGGACCTGGATCTCATCATGCCGCTCGAACGGGCCTGCTTCAAGGATCCCTGGACGCGGCGGATGTACCTGACCGACCTGACGGAGAATAACCTGGCCACGTACCTGGTGGTGCGGCCGCCGGCGTCTCACCCGGCTCAGGCATCCCTGCCGGCGATCCTGGCCTACGGCGGGTTCTGGCTGATGGTGGACGAGGCGCATATCGCGACCGTGGCCACCCATCCCGACTGGCGCGGATGCGGCCTGGGGCTTTATCTGATGCTCGGCCTGCTCGACGCCGCGATGGCGCGCGGCGCGCGGCTTTCGACGCTGGAAGTGCGCGCCGGCAATGCGGCGGCGCAGCAGCTCTACCTCAAGCTCGGCTACCAGGTGGCCGGCCGGCGGCGCCGCTACTATCGCGACGGCGAGGACGCCTTGATCATGACGACGCCGCCGCTGGCCGAGCCGGCCATGCAGGGTCGGTTGGCCCTGGCGCGGCAGGAGGCGCGCGCGAAGATGGAACGTTGCTCGTTGTGTGCATCTTGAAGGGGAGGTCTCTTTGTCGGAATATCCGTTGCGGGTGATCCCTCTCGGCGGCGTCGGCGAGATCGGCAAGAACTTGATGGTGTTGGAGTATGATGGCGAGATCCTGGTCATAGATGTCGGCCTGATGTTCCCCGAAGGCGACATGCCCGGCATTGACCTGGTCTATCCGGACATCACCTACCTGACCAATCGGGCGGACCGGGTGCAGGCCGTGATCCTGACCCACGGCCACGAGGATCACATCGGCGCTCTGCCGTATCTGCTCAAGTACCTGGACGTGCCCGTTTACGCGACCCCGCTGACGCGCGGCCTGGCCGAGGTGAAGCTCAAGGAGGCCGGCCTCCTGGCCGACGCCGAGCTCCACACGATCACGGCCGACGATGTGTTGACCTTCGGCCCGTTTCAGGTCGAGTTCTTCCACGTGTGTCACAGCATCCCCGACGCGGTCGGCGTGGCCGTGACGACCCCGGTGGGCCTGGTGATCCATGCCAGCGACTACAAGTTCGACCAGCAGCCGGTAGATGGCCGGCTGACGGACGTGGCAAAGCTGCGCGCGCTCGGCGATCGAGGCGTGCTGCTGCTCCTTTCCGATTCGACCAACGCCGACACCGAAGGCTTCACCCCCTCGGAGCAGCGGGTTACGGAGGCCCTCGATCGCATCATGGCTCGCGCCGCGGGCCGGGTGGTGGTGGCCACCTTTGCGTCCAACATCTCCCGCATCCAGCAGGTGATCCAGGTGGCGCGGCGCTATGGCCGCCGCGTGGGCGTGGTGGGCCGAAGCATGGTCAACAACGTGCGCATGGCGATCAAGCTGGGCTATCTGGACATCGCCGCGGAGGACCTGTTGACCACCTCGGAGATGAACAACCTGCCGCGCGAAGAGGTGGTCATCGTATGCACCGGCAGCCAGGGCGAGCCGACCTCGGTGCTGGCGCGGCTGGCCAACGAGGAACACGCGCAGTTGCAGATCGTGCCCGGCGATACGGTGGTGCTTTCGGCCACGCCGATCCCCGGCAACGAGGAAACGATCAACCACGTCATAGACGATCTCTTCCGGCTGGGCGCGGATGTGATCTATTCCGACCTGTCCGACGTGCACGTGTCGGGCCACGGCAGTCGCGAGGATCACAAGATGATGATCTCGCTCGTGCGGCCCCGCTTCTTCGTGCCGATGCACGGCGAATATCGCCATCTGGTGCTCCATGCCCGCACGGCCCAGGAGATGGGCATCCCGGCCGATCACATCGTCATCGTGGAGAGCGGCCAGGTCGTCGAGGTGGGGCCAAACGGCATCCGGCCGGGGGAACGGGTGAGCGAAGGCCACGTGCTGGTGGATGGGTTGAGCGTCGGCGACATCGGATCGGCCGTGCTGCGCGATCGCCAACACCTGGCCCGCGACGGCTTCCTGGTGGCGATCGTGGCGCGCAACACGGCCACGGGCGAGATCGTGGCCGACCCGGAGATCCTGACGCGCGGGTTCGTCTACGTGGCCGAGGCCGACGACCTGATCGAAGGCGCCAAGGATCGCATGTGGGAGGTGTTGCGGGTGCCGGCGACCGGCTCGGCGATCCGCAACAAGATCAAGGACGTGCTCAGCCAATACTGTTACGCGCGTACCGGCCGACGGCCGCTCATCCTGCCGCTGGTGATAGATGTGTAGTTTTCGCTTTTCGGCCGCTTGCAGGGTGGGTGTATAATAGCCATAGAACATTTGCGCGGATGGTGAGGCGGAACGATGGCCAGGCGAACATCTCCCAAGAGGGGCAAGCCGCAACCCAGGCCGGGCCCGAACCTGGGCCAGTTGTTGCGCGCCGAGCTGATCGGCACGCTCCTGGTGGTCATCGCGCTGTTGCTCTTCCTGAGCATGCTCTCGGCCAACCAGGGCACGTTGACCGCGGCCCTCATCGCCGGCCTGCGCATGTTGTTCGGCGTGGCCGCGCCGTTCGCGCCGATCCTGCTGGCCGCCTGCGGTGTCTGGTTGGCCTTACGCGCGGTGGCCGAACAGTCCATCCTCACGCCGCAGCGGCTGCTCAGCGCGACGGCTCTTTTCCTGATCTTCGAATCGTTTCTCTACATCTTCATCGGCGGCGACGACCCGTTTGGGGGCGGGGCCGGCGGGCTGGTGGGCCATCTGATCGGCCAGGGGCTGGTGATGATCCTGGGCGCGCCGGCGGCCATCGTGGGGTTGATGTTCGGTGCCATCGCCGCGCTGATCGCGTTGACCGGCGCGAGCCTGCCGCAGATCGCCCAGGCGCTGCAAGCCGCGTGGCGCCGCCTGCGGGGCACCACGCCCGGCCCGGAGGGCGCCCGCCCCAACCCGCCCCTGCCGCTGGGAGAAGGCCTGACGCCGTGGCATCGCGCGTGGCGTTGGCTGCGCGAACGTTTCGCGCCCGAGCCGGCCGACAACGCGCCGCTTCCTGCCGCGCCCTTTCCCACCTGGGAAGCCCGACCGTCTCCGCCGGCCGGCCCGTCGGCCGTTCGCTCGTTGACCCCTTCCGCGCCGGCCGCACCGGCCGCGCCGGTCGAGCCGCCCCCGCGCATCATCGGGGGCGCG
The DNA here is from genome assembly GCA_034434235.1 of Anaerolineae bacterium. Taxonomy (GTDB): domain Bacteria; phylum Chloroflexota; class Anaerolineae; order CG2-30-64-16; family CG2-30-64-16; genus CAKZKT01. Next base: position 70,991 of record DAOTZV010000182.1, on the reverse strand, counting down.
ACCACCTGGCGCCTGCCCCTCATCGCCGACATCCTCGAGGATGCCACCGAACAGGACATCCAGAGCGAAGACCTGCGCAAGCGGGCCGAGATCATCGAGACCACCCTCGCCAGCTTCGGCGTGCCCGTGCAGGTGATCGAGGCGAACCGCGGCCCGGCCGTGACGCAGTTCGGCCTGCGGCCGGGCACGATCATCCGCAAGGACCGCAAAGGCCAAGAGACGCGCGTCAAGGTGCGGGTGGCCCAGATCCAGGCCCTGGCCAATGACCTGGCGCTGGCGCTCTCGGCGTCGCCCCTGCGCATCGAGGCGCCGGTGCCGGGCCGCGATGTCGTGGGCGTGGAAGTGCCCAACGTGCAGATCTCGATGGTCTCGCTGCGCGGAGTGCTGGAATCGGAGGAGTTCCGGACGCATCGCGGGCTGCTCACCTTCGGCCTGGGCCGCGATGTCTCGGGCCAGGCGGTGGTGGCCGACCTGGCGCGCATGCCCCATCTGCTGATTGCCGGCGCGACCGGCTCCGGCAAGTCGGTCTGCGTCAACTCGATCATCACCGCGTTGCTGTTGACCCACACGCCCGACACCCTGCGCTTCCTGATGATTGATCCCAAGCGGGTGGAGCTGACGGTGTACAACGGCATCCCCCACCTGATCGCGCCGGTGGTGGTGGACGTCGAACGCGCCGTGCCCGTATTGCAATGGGCCACGCGCGAGATGGAGCGGCGCTACAAGCTGCTGGCCAAAGCCGGCGCCCGCAACATCGAAGCCTACAACGACAAGCTGGCCGCGCGCGGTGAGCCGGTCTTGCCCTACATTGTCATCCTCGTAGACGAGCTGGCCGATCTGATGCTTTCCGCGCCGGAAGAGGTCGAGCGCTACATCTGTCGCATCGCGCAGATGGCGCGCGCCGTCGGCATCCACCTGGTCATCGCCACGCAGCGGCCGAGCGTGGACGTGGTGACGGGCCTGATCAAGGCCAATTTCCCGGCCCGCATCGCCTTTGCCGTCACCTCGCAGGTGGATAGTCGCGTGATCCTGGATACGCCCGGCGCCGAGCAATTGTTGGGCCGCGGGGACATGCTCTACATGGCCCCCGATTCGTCCAAATTGCAACGGCTGCAAGGTTGTTTCGTCTCCGATCGTGAAACTTCGCGGCTGGTGAATTACTGGAAGACCGCGCGCACCCTGGGCCCTGAGCTGGAGCCGCTCGATGCGGCGATGATTCCCCCTGCCGAAGAAGCTGCGGCGCCGACGGCCACTGCTCCTGCGGCGACCGGCGCCACCGCGGCGGCCCCCGAAACGCTCGAACCGCCCTGGTTGCCCGGGCAGGAGACATTGCAGCAACCGCTTTGGGAGGAGGTGGCGGCCGCCGAACAGGCCGCGAAAAGCCGGGATGACCTCTATGCCCAGGCGGTCGCCGAGGTGCGCAAGGCCGGTCGGGCCAGCGTCTCGCTCTTGCAACGGCGGCTGCGCATCGGCTATTCGCGCGCGGCGCGGCTGATCGACGAGCTCGAGGCGAACGGCGTCATCGGCCCGGACCTGGGCAACAGCCGGGGCCGCGAAGTGCTCCCTGAAAACGATCCGGCCGGGCAATAGGCCGTGCCCTGTCGCCCCGGCCCGTTAGATCCCATTTCAGATCCATCGGAGGCCTCCATGTGTCACGCGTTGGACCCGAACGATGTGCGTTTCTTCAGCGGCCGGTCTCATCCCGCGCTGGCGGCCGGCATTGCGGCGTACCTGTCGGTGCCGCTCGACCCAACTCATTTTCGGCGCTTCAGCAACGACAACCTCTACGTCCAGTTGGGCGCCAGTGTGCGGGGGCGGGCGGTGTTCATCGTGCAATCGCTCGTGCCGCCCGTCAGCGATCATCTGTTGGAGCTGTTCATGATGTTGGATGCCGCCCGCGGCGCCGCGGCGCGCGAGATCCATGCCATCATCCCGTACTTTTCCTATGCCCGCTCCGACAAGAAGGACGCGCCGCGCATTTCGATCACGGCCCGGCTGATCGCCGATCTGATCCAGACCGCCGGCGCCACGCACGTGATGACGATGACCCTGCATTCGCCGCAGGTACACGGCTTCTTCAGCATCCCCTGCGATCCCCTGACCGCCCGCGCCCTGTTCGCCAACTACCTTCGGCGTTACGATTTCAGCCCACGGGATACGCTGGTGGTGGCGCCCGACTTCGGCCGCGCGGGATCGGCGACCCGCCTGGCCGGCCAGCTGGGCCTGTCGGTCGTTTCGGCCGATAAGACGCGCGTCTCCGACACCGAGGTGCGCATCAGCGTCTCCATTGATCGCCAGGTAACGGGATATCGCCGGGCAGTCATTTACGACGATGAGATCGCCACCGGCGGCTCGATGATCGAGCTGAGCCGACATCTGATCGCCAGCGGGATCGAGGAGATCGTCGTGGTCTGCACGCATGGCCTCTTTGCCGGCAACGCGCTGAATCGGCTGCTGGCGATCGAGCAGATCCGCGAGATCATCACGACCGACACGGTGCCGCCCCCTGCCAATCCGCCGTCGAAGTTGACCGTCCTCTCGGTGGCGCCGGTCTTCGGCGAAGCGATCTGGCGCAATTCGTCGCGGCAATCTATCGGGAGTTTGTTCGTGTTCGGCGATGAGTGTTAGTTTCAGAAAGGCCGCCATCATGCGTTTTCGTCATTTCGTCCTCCTGGTCGTCCTCATTGCGTATCTGGCGCTCGCCACCCTCTTCGCGTGGCGCACGCCGGCCTGGCAGGCGCCCGACGAGCCGGCGCATTACAACTATATCCGTTTCGTCGCCACGACGGCCAGCTTTCCCGTGCTGCAAATGGGCGACTATCCGCATGGATATCTGGAAGAAATCAAGAGCCGCCGGTTTCCGGCCGGGCTGAGCATCGATCCGATCCGCTACGAATTCCATCAGCCGCCGCTCTACTACGCGTTGCTGGCGCCGGTGTATGGCCTGACGCAAGGCGCGCTGTTGCCGTTGCGGCTGGTTTCGGTGTTGTTGGGCGCGGGCGTGGTGTTGCCGGCCTACGCGATCGCGCGGCGGCTGGCCCCGCGCCGCGGGCATCTGGCGCTGGCCACGGCGGCTTTCGTGGCGTTTTTGCCCCAACATCTGGCGACCGTCTCGCAGGTGGGCAACGATGTATTGGCCGAGCTGCTCTTCGCAGTCGTGCTCTACATCTTGATCGGCCAGGTGTTGGCGCCCGCGGCCGCGGGCCGACGTTCATCGGCCATCCTGGGCATCCTGTTGGGCCTGATCCTGATCACCAAGACGACGGCCTACATCGCGGTGGCGCTTGCCGCGGGCGTGCTGATCTGGCGTTGGCGTCGGCTGCGGGTCGGATGGCGCCCCATGCTCCTGGAGGCGGCCCTGGTCGTCGGGCCGCTGGCGCTGATCGCCCTGCCGTGGTATGCGCGCAATCTGGCGGTCTACGGTTGGCCCGATTTCCTGGGGTTGATCCGGCACGACCAAATCGTGGTGGGGCAAACCCGCACCGGCGAGTTTCTGGCGCAGGTCGGCTGGGCCGCGTATCTCCGCCGCGCGATCGAGTTCACCTTCAAGAGCTTCTGGGGAGTCTTCGGCTGGCTGGGCGTCTTTATGGATAGCCGCATCTACTTCGCCCTGGCCCTGCTGAGCGGCCTGGCCGCGGCCGGCGCGATCATGCGCGTCGAACGTCAAACGTCAAACGTCAAACATCACGTTTCACATTTCACGTTTCACGTTTCACAGCGCCGCGCCTTTCTCCTTCTGCTCTCATCCGTGCTCCTGACGCTCCTCACCTACGTCTGGTATAACACCCAGTTCGTGCAGCATCAGGGCCGCTATCTGTTCACCGCGCTGATCCCGCTGGCGTTCGCGTTTGCGGTGGGTTGGGAGGCGGTGGTGGCCGGGGGAGTGGGGCGCTATCTGGCGGCGGGATTGGGGGTCTTGACCGTTGCGCTGGCCGCCTGGGGGGTCTTGAGCGGCGCGGGATTGCCGAAATGGCCGCTGGCGATCACCGTGGCGTTTGCGGCCGGCGTGGCGGTCCTGGATTTCGGCCCGGCGCTGATCGAGCGGGTGGTCGGCCGTCCGTTGCCTGTCTTGCACGGCCTGCTGTTTGCGTTGCCGTTTGCCGGTCTGCCGATCTTGTCCCTTTACGCGCTGCTGCGCTTCATCGTGCCGCAACTGGCGCGCGGTTGAGCAGCTTGCCCGGAGAGGACCGTAGCGCAAGCCGGAGGCTTGCGCTACGGGTGGAGGATAGATGGCCCCTACTGCCGCTCTTCCAGCGGCACCCACGGCAACTGGTGTTGCCCCGTGTAATTGCCGAGCGGCCGGATCAGGCGATTGTCGGCCTGCTGCTCGTACACGTGCGCCGTCCAGCCCACGATGCGGCTCATGGCGAACATACAGGTGAACGCATCCACCGGAATGCCGATGGAATAGAGCAGCGGCGCGGAGTAGAAGTCCACGTTGGCGCTCAAGTTGCGTTCCTTGAAGTACGGGTCTTGCGTGGCCACCGCTTCCAGGCGACGGGCGATGTCGAACCATTGGCGCTCGCCCGTGGCGTCAACCATCATCTCCACGTTCTTCATCAGCGGACCGGCGCGCGGATCGCGCACCTTGTAGACGCGATGGCCGATCCCCATGATCCGTCGGCCCTCGGCGCGCGCCTTCTTGAACCACGCTTCCACGTTGTCGGCCGAGCCGATCTCCAAAAACTGCATCATGGCTTCCTGCACGGCCGCGCCGTGGGCCGGGCCTTTCAGCGCGCCGAGCGCGCCCGTGATCGCCGAGTGCAGCTCCGAACCGGTCGAGGCGATCACCCGCGCCGTAAAAGTGGAGGCGTTCAGCTCGTGCTCGGCCAGCAACAGCAGATACTGGTCGAGCGCCTTGGCCGCCAGCGGCTCCGGGTCTTCGCCCGTGAGCATCCAGAGGAAATTCGCGGCATGATCCAGGTCCATGCGCGGCTTGATCGGCTCCTCGCCGCGGCGGATCCGCTCATAGGCCGCCACCACGCCCGAGATCTGCCCCAACAGGCGACATGCCTTGTGCTGATGCGCCAGCGGCGTGTTGTCCTCGGCCTCCGGGTCGTAGTGCGCCAACATGGAAACCGCCGTCCGCATCACCGCCATCGGATCGGCGTTCTTCGGCATGTTGCGCAAAGCCACGATGATCTCGGGCGGCAGGAAGCGACAGGCGCGCGCCTGAGCCTTCATCGCCTGTAGCTCCTGGACGGTGGGAAGCTTGCCGTTCCACAGCAGATAGGCGACCTCTTCGAACGTGCTGTGTTCGGCCAAGACGCGAATATCGTAGCCCCGATACTCCAGGATGCCCTGGTTGCCGTCCACATAGCTGATGCTGGTGTCGGCGACGACGATGCCGGCCAATCCTTTGGTCGCTGTTGTTTCCGAATTGCTCACCGAAACCTCCTCCCTGAAGTCGCAACGATGGATGCTTCGTGATCGCTGCGCGAACTCATGATTTAAACCACGACGCGCCCAGGCCGGACGCTATAGTACAAATGTAGCTCAATCCTCTGGGCGCGTCAAGTGATCGTTATCTCAGTTTCGACATTACGAGGCGGAGGTCAACACCTTGCGAAATTCCTGCATCAACCACTGCTCGGGCACGGCGCCCTCGATGTGGATCGTCTCGTCTATGACGGTGCGCGGCACCCCCATTACGTCGTACTTGTGGCCCAGATGCGGGAACTCGGTTACCTCGACCATGTCGGACGTGATCAGATCGCTCTCGATGGCCAGTTGATGGGCGAGCACCACGGCTCGCGGGCAGTACGGGCAGGTGGGTGTGACGAACACCTGGATGCGGATCGGTTTGGTCAGTTTGGCGACGGCCGCCCGCGTCTCCGGCGTCAACCCCGAATCCCCCTCCGATACCATGCGGATATCTTCGATCAGCGAGCCGAACTCGTAGCCGGCCGGAATGCCGTAGAGCCGGACTCCGTAGTCCTTCTTGCCGATGACGGCAACCGCGGGCACCTTGTCTATGCCGTAGCTTTGAGCCACGTCGCTGTCCTTGACGAAATCGTAGACTTCGACCGAGAGCTTATCGGAAAGCGCGGCAACCTCCTCCACCAGCTCGCGCGTCTCCTTGCAATACTGGCATTCGAAGGCCTGGGTGAAGACCTTCAAGGTCACCGGATCCTTCAGATCGGCCAGCGCCTGTCGCACTTCCTTGCGGATCGCGTCGTTCAAGAGCGCCATAGGATAATGAACCTCCTTTGGAAAAAAAGGATGGGCATCTGCCCATCTCGCTTGATTAGATGAGCGAATGCGCGAACGGTTACATGACGGCCTTGTCAATCCGCCGACGGTCTGTTACAATCATCGCACGATTTCATCGTCCTGTCAACATGGATGCGCGATGGCCGGTCGAATCCGTTCGAAGTGGTCCTGGGGATGGATCGTCGCCTGGTGGATGATCTGCCTGGCGGCGGCCGCGATGATCGCCGCGCCCTTCATCTACCAACTTCGCCACGCCGGCCGCATCTACGAGGGGGTCGAAGTGGCCGGCGTGGCGCTCGGTGGCCTGACGCTCGAAGATGCCACGCTCGTCTTGCGCAATCGAACGGCGACCTTTCTGCCCTCCGCCGCAATCACCTTGCGCTACGGCACGCGCTCGTGGACCTTCTCTCCGGCCGATCTGGGCGTTGCGGTGGATGCGCGCGCGACGGCCACCGCGGCCTATCGGGTGGGCCGCAGCGGCGCCGCGCGCGGTTCGCCGCTGGACGGCCTGCGCCAGGATCTGGCCGACCAGTGGCAGGCGTGGCGCCACGGCTACCCGGTCGCGCCCGTCTTGCAGGTGGACGAAAATCGCCTGGCGCTCGTGCTCAAACAGATCGCCCGCGAGGTTGATCAGGCCCCACGCGAAGGCGCGCTGAGCATCACCGAGGCCGGCGCCGTCGCCGTGGCCGGCGCGCCCGGCCGGACGGTGGACCTGGAGGCGACGCGCGCGGCCGTGCTCTCGCTCCTGAGCAGCAGAAGGGGCGGCGTTGTCTCGTTGCCGGTAGAGGAACGGTTGCCGGCCGTGATGTCGGCCGAGGCCGCCGCCGCAAAGGCGAACGCCGTGTTGAGCCATCCGCTCACGGTGGCGATCCAAACCGGGGAAGAGGTCACATCGCGAGCGGTCGGCCGCGACGCGCTGCGGACGTGGCTCAGGCTTGTCCCGCGGCCGGGCCCCGACAGCGCGCTCGACCTGGATGTCCAGGTGGAGGCCGGCCGGGTGCGGGCATATGTGGAAGAGCTGGCGAAGCAATTCGATCGGCCGGCCCAGGACGCGGCCTTGGATTACGACGTGGCGGCCAAACAGATCGTCGTGCTCAAGCCCAGCCGGCCCGGCCGGGCCCTCGACGTGGAGGCGGCCACGCGCGCCATCTCGCAGACGTTGGCCGGCCTGCTCGAGCTGGCGCCGAATGCGCTGGCCACCGTGACCCTCTCCTGGCAGCCGATCAGGCCACGGGTAGATAGCAGCGACCCGGCCGCGCTGGGGATCAAGGAGCTGGTGACCCAGGGCACGACCTATTTCGCCGGTTCCAGCCCGGAGCGAGTCCACAATATCGTCACCGCGGCCCAGAAATTCGTCGGAGTCGTCATTCCGCCCGGCGAGGAATTCTCGTTCAACCGCTACGTCGGCGACATCAGCGCGGCCAACGGCTTCATTGACGGGTTGATCATCTGGGGCGACCGGACGGCCGTGGGGATCGGCGGCGGCGTGTGCCAGGTGTCCACCACGGTGTTCCGGGCCGCGGTGCAGGGCGGCTTCCCGATCACCGAACGCCACGCGCACGGCTATGTGGTGAGCTGGTACGGCGAGCCCGGCCTGGATGCAACGATCTACACGCCGAACGTTGACCTGCGCTTCAAGAACGACACATCCGCGTTCCTGCTGATCAAGCCGGAAGTGGACAAGGCGAAGGGGCGGATCACCTTCTCGTTCTACGGCACGCGGCCCGACCGCACGGTCGAGCTGAGCAAGCCGGAGATCAGCAACGTGCGGCCGCCGGAGCCGCCGATCTATCAGGAAGACAGTTCCCTGCCGCGCGGGACGATCAAGCAGGTGGAATGGGCCAGGGACGGCCAGGATGTGGTCGTCCGGCGCATCGTCCGCACCGGCGACGGCAAGGTCACGGAAGATCGCTTCGTCAGCAAGTATCAGCCGTGGCGGTCGGTCTTCCTGTACGGCCCAGGCGCCACTTTGCCGGCCGATGCGATCATCGGTCCGCCCCTGGCGTCCACCCCGAAGCCGTGACGCCGTTGATGATCTTGCCCGGATTGAGGATGTTCAACGGATCGAAGGCCGCCTTGATGCGCCGGTGCAGCGCGATCGAGGTCGGGTCGAGCGCGATGGGCAGGTAGGCCGCGCGCTTCGAGCCGATGCCGTGCTCGCCGGTGATCGTGCCGCCCAGGCCGACGACCAGCGTGTACAGCTCGGTGAGGAACGCCCGACAGGCCGCGCGCCATTCCTCGCGGCCGACTCCGGGCTCGGCGATGGTGTGCAGGTGCATGTTGCCGTCGGCCACGTGGCCGAAGCAGAACGGCTTCATGTGGTGGCGGGCCGCGAGCTCTTCAACTTTGGGCAACAGCTCCGGGATCTCCGACAGCGGCACCACCATGTCCTCGTCCAATTGTTCCACGGCCAGCGAGCTGAACGCATCGCCGATCTTCTGCCGCGGCCGCCACATCTTGCGGGCCAGATCGGGCGTGTTGCCCACGTAAATGTCCAGCGCGCCCGCCTCGTTCAACAGTCGGGCCAGGGTCTCCAGTTGCGCCTCGACATCGGACGCGGTGTAGCCATCTACCTCCACCAGCAGCAGCGCCCGGGCCGCGCGGTGCGGCAGCTTCTCCTGCGTATACTCATACGCCAGCTTCATGGCGGCATAGTCCATGAACTCCACCGCCGAGGGGATCAGGTGGCCCTGTTGGATGATGCGCGGCACCGCGTGGATGGCGATGTAGGGATCGTCGAACGGCGCCAGGAGCACCGCGCTGGCGGCCGGCGCCGGCAACAGGCGCAAGATGATCTTGGTGAAGATCCCCAGCGTCCCCTCCGAGCCGACCATCAGGTGCACCAGGTCGTAGCCGGTTACGTCCTTCAGCCGCTTGCCGCCCAACTGCACGATATCGCCCGTCGGCAACACCACCTCCAGCCCCAGAACATAACGGCCCGTCACGCCGTATTTGATGGCCCGGCCGCCGCCGGCGTTCTCGGCCACGTTGCCGCCGATGTAACACAGCTCCACGCTCATCGGATAGCCGGCGTAGAAGAGGCCATGCGCCCGCACCGCCTCGCTCAGCTCGTTGGTGATCACCCCGGGCTCGACGACCGCGACCAGGTTCTTCAAGTCTATCTCCAGGATGCGGTTCATCCGCTCGACCGAGAGGAGGATGCCGCCGAAGATCGGCACCGCGCCGCCCGATAGCCCCGAGCCGGCCCCGCGCGGGGTAACCGGAATGAGCTCTCGATTGGCCAGGCGCATGATGGCGGCCACCTCTCGAGCGGTGGCCGGCTTGACCACCACTTCGGGCATGTAGTGTTCGTTCTCGAACGATTCATCGTGCGCGTAGTCGAGCATCCGCTCCGGGTCGGCATAGATCAGGTTTTGCGGGCCGACGATGGCGGCCAGTCGTTCGACGATGGAGGGCGTGACGGGATTGTACGGTGTCATGGTCTTCCTTGCATGATGAAAATGGCCGGCGCTTCACGTGCCAGGCACCCTCCAAGGTGCCTGGCACGTCCGGCGCGCTGTTTTCAGGTCAGTATGCGCCGATCTCCCGCAGGCGGTCGTCGTCTATGCCGAAGTGATGGGCGATCTCGTGGCGCACCACGCGGCCGACCAGATCGCGCACTTCGTCCAGCGTGCGACATTGCGCCTCGATCGGACGTTGATAGATGCTGATTTTGTCCGGCGCCACATTGCCGTAGTCGTGCGGCCGGGCGGTCTGCGGCACGCCGTGATAGAAGCCGAGAAGGTCGTAGCGCGATGCGGCGCCGGCCAGGGCCATCGTGCGGCGATCGGGCCAGTCTTCCACGACGATATCCACGTTGTCGAGCATCTCGAGGAAGACGTCCGGCAGCGCGTCCACGGCCTCGGCCACCAGCGCCTCGAAGTCTTCGGGCGATAGTCGCAGCGGGCTCACAGGTATCCTCGTGCACGAAACCAGGTCAATGTATCGGCCATTGTCTCCGAGAGGGGCCGGGTTGTCAAGCCCAGCACGGCCACTGCTTTGGCGTTGTTGACCGGCTGCCAGAGGGGGACGGTCTTCAGGAAGCTGGCCTGGCCGCCCGGCGCGAGCTGGCCGATGGCGGCGGCTATGGCCAGGAGCCGGGGGCCGAGCCTGATCCGCGGGGGCCGGACGCCGGCCGCGCGGGCCATTTCGGCGAACACATCGTACAGGGTGACGTTGTGCGCGCTGAGGATGAAGCGTTCGCCAGCCGGGCCGCGCTCGGCCGCGGCGATGTGGCCGGCCGCGGCATCGCGCACGTCAATCACGCCGAGGGTGGCGTCGGGATAGACGGGCAACCGGCCCCGCGCGGCCATCAGCAGCGGCCCGCTGACCGACATGTGGACATCGCCCGGGCCGAAGACCGCCACCGGACACAGCACCACCACCGGCAGGCCCGCGCGCGCGGCGGCCAGCGCCTCGGCCTCCATGGCCCATTTGGTTTCGTAGTACGGGTCGCGGGTCGAGCCGGGGACGTAGAAGTCGCGTTCGTCGGCCAGGCGGCCCGGCTCGCGCGGCCGGCCGATCGTGGTGTAGGAGCTGGTATAGACCAGCCGCTCGACGCCCGCGCGCCGCGCCGCGGCCAGGACGTTGCGCATCTGCGCGACGGCCCGGCCGAGGTCGCGCGCCATGGTGCGGGGATTGTGCGGATACGCGCCCGCGCAGTGGAACACTACGGCCCGGCCGCGCATGGCGTTCGCCAGGCTTTCGGGGTCGTCGAGATTGCCCTGAAGCCAGGTGATGGCCGCATCCCCCAGGTCGCCGGTCGCCGCAGGCCGGCGGCGCAGGCCGGCCACCCGCCACCCGCGGCTCAGCGCGGCGCGCGCCACCTGGCCGCCGATGAAACCCGTCGCGCCCAACACCAGACAGTCGGTCATGATCGTCCCTGCTTTGGATTGCGGCATCTTTGGATTGCGGCATGGTGATGCCGCTTTTGCATCACAAGCCGGAGGCTTGTGTTACGATGGATGTGTGGCTCTGGCGACCAGATAGGCGGTCACCGAACGCCAGGGCACGGTGGCGCCGGTGAGCTTGCGGCGATAGAGCGCCTCTACATCGGCGATCTCATCGGCGCTCAGGTGGCCGGCCAGATGTTGCACGTAGGCGGGCCGGGCATCCGCGGCCGCGGGCGTGAACCAGCGGTCGAGCAGGGCCGGGCCGATGCGCATGTCGGCCGTGGACTCCACCGCCTCGACCGTTACGTCGGCCAGGCCGGCCGCGCGCAACGCGTCGGCCAGATCCGCCTCGGCCCAGTTGACCAGCGGATCGTCGGCTGCGGCGTAGATCGCCTCTTCGGCCGCGCGCACCCGGGCCGCCAGGTCATCGCCCAGCGACGAGAGATCCACGAGCGCGTAGAGGCGCTGGGTATGGCGCGGCACCGGCTCCGCCAGGCTGATCACCCCGCCGGCGTGCAGGAGGCCGGCGAGGAGGCGGGCGATGTGCGACAGGTGATCGGCGCCGCGGCCCGGATCGCCGCGCGACGCGGCGCCGCGGCCGCGGTGGTAGAAGGCGACGACGCCGCGGCCGACGATGGCATCGAAGCGGACGTCGCCCTCTCCGCGCAGGGCCAGCAGATCCGGCAGCTCGACGAGCGCGCCTTGCAGGACGGCCGGCCGCTCGATCGGCGGCAGCCGGGCGGCGATCTCGCGCAGGGCGTCGGCCTCCGCGGCGGTGGCGGTCAAAGCCCATACCCCGCCTTCCGGCACGCGGCGCAACGCCTCCCAGGTGAGCAGCCCGCTGCCGGCGTTCACGTCGAGCACCAGGTGATGGCGCTGGAGCCGGGCCGCGTCGAGCACGCGATCGCGCAACGCGGCCAACCGCTCGCCCGCGCCGCCGATGGCGCGTTGTAGCCAGCGATCGCGGTCGCCGCGGGCCAGCTCGCCCGTGAAGGTGAGGGTCTCGGTGGCGCCGAACCCCGCGCCGCCCTCCAACATGGCGGCCAGTTGCGCCTCGCGACGGCGCTCGACCTCGGCCTTGACCCTGGCCTCGTAGCCCAACGCGCCCGGCTGATAAAAGACGCGACCCTGGAGCGCGTCGGGCAGGTACTGTTGCGCCACCCAGTGATCGCGCCAGGCGTGGGGATACAGGTACCCCTCGCCGTGGCCGAAGCCCTCGCGGTCGCGGCTGGCGTCGCGCAAGTGCGCGGGCACCTCGGCCTCTTGCTCGTTCTCCACCGTCTGGAGCGCGTCGAAGAAGGCCATCGTCGAGTTGCTCTTGGGTGCGGTGGCCAGATAGAGCGCGGCCTCGGCCAGGTGAAAGCGGCCCTCGGGCATCCCCACGTAGTCGAACGCCTGCGCGGCCGCCACCACCACCTGGAGCGCGTTCGGATCGGCCAGGCCGATGTCTTCGGCCGCCAGGATCATCATGCGCCGGAAGATGAAGCGGGGATCCTCGCCCGCGTAGACCATGCGCGCCATCCAGTAGAGGGCCGCGTCGGGATCGGACCCGCGCAGGCTCTTGATGAACGCGCTGATCGTGTCGTAGTGGACGTCCCCTTCCTTGTCGTAGAGCACGGCGCGGCGCTGGATGCTCTCTTCGGCCACGGCCAGATCCACGTGGATCACGCCGTCGGGGCCGGGCGGAGTGGTTTCGACGGCCAGCTCGAGCGCGTTGAGCACCCCGCGGGCGTCGCCGTTGGCCACATCCACCAGGTGCTCCAGCGCGTCGTCGTCAATCTGCACCTTGAGCCGGCCGTAGCCGCGTTCGGGATCGCTCAGCGCCTGCCGCGCCACGGCATAGAGGTCCTCTTTGGTGAGCGGCTTGAGCTGGAAGATGCGGCTCCGGCTCACCAGGGCCTTGTTCACCTCGAAGTAGGGGTTTTCGGTCGTCGCGCCGATCAGGATGACGGTGCCGTTCTCGACCCACGGCAACAGGGCGTCCTGTTGGGCTTTGTTGAAACGATGCACTTCATCCACGAAGAGGATGGTGCGCTGGCCGAACTGGCCGCGGCGCTCCTGGGCCTCGGCGATGGCGTTGCGGATGTCGGCCACGCCGGCGAGCACCGCGTTGATGGCGATGAAGTGCGCCCGCGTGGTGTTGGCGATGATGCGCGCCAGGGTCGTCTTGCCGGTGCCGGGCGGCCCGTAGAAGATGATCGAGCTGAGCTGGTCGGCCTGGATGGCGCGACGCAGCAATCGCCCCGGCCCCACGATGTGCTCCTGGCCGATGAATTCGTCCAGGGTGCGTGGCCGCATGCGCGCGGCCAGGGGCGCTTCTTTCTCGGTCAGCTCGGCGCGCCGCGCGTCGAAAAGGCTCTCGGACTTCTGCATGGGCTTATTGTACCATAAGTGCGCCGCGCGGTGGAACGGTGGTATAATCGCAACGGGGTAACGGATAGGAACGGATAACGGGAGAAAGATCATGTCCTCTGTGCGTCCGCCGACGGACTACCGCGCGTTTCGCCGCAAGAACGACCGCAACCTGGCCCTGGCGGTCGTGATCTTCCTGGTGGGGGTGGGGGGCGCGCTGATTGCGGCAATCTACGGCAGCAGCGCGCTGATCCTGGGCCTGACGTGTCTGCTGGCGGGTTCGGGGTTGTTCGGCCTGCTGTGGCTGATCCTGACGCTGATGGAGCGCTGGGCCGGCGAATAGGGCGGCTTCGCGGCGGCATGTGCTGGCGGGGCGCCGTAGACGCGGGGAAGCGACCGCTTCAGCCGCCCACCAGCTTCACCTTGTAGCCCAGCGCCTTCAGCTTTGCGGCCACCTTCTCCCGCTGATCGCCCTGGATCTCCAGCTCGTTCTCCTTGAGCGTGCCGCCGGCGCCGCAGGTCTCCTTCAGCGCAACCAATAGCTCCTTGAAGGCGGCCGGCGTATGCTGCAGGCCGTAGATCACCGTGACGGTCTTGCCGGCACGACCCTTGCGATCCCGCTTGATGTAGGCGGTCTGCTGGTGCGGCGGCAGGTTGATCTGCCGACACACGCACGGCGAGCGGCCGCAGCGCGGACACAGGACAACCGGATCGGGATCGGTCGAATAGACAATGCGAGCCATCTCGGCCTCCGCGAACAGATAGGAGTGTCGCCAGTATCAGTAGATCACAGATTCAAGCTCAGAGGGGGTCTGTGACCCCCGACCGCCGGTCACAGACCGGCTTGGAGCAGAAACGAATAGGAGTGTCGCCGGTATCTCCCGAACGTGCCTGGCACTTCCGGAAGTGCCAGGCACGTGGATGACGAAATCGTGATGTCTGAGTATACCACAAAACGCTTGTCGCGGCCCGCCGGGTGTGGTACAATCTGACGCGTGCGAGCCAATCCCTGTGGCGGGAGCGTTCGGTGGATACGATCCAGACTTTCAGCGAAAAGATCGTGGCCAACATCGAGAAGGTCATCGTCGGGCAGCGAGAAGCCATTGAATTGCTGCTCGCCGCGCTGCTGTGCGAAGGCCACGTGCTCATCGAGGATGTGCCGGGCGTGGGCAAGACGATGCTCGCGCGGGCGCTGGCCATCTCGTTGGGGGTCACCTTCAAGCGCCTCCAGTGCACCCCCGACCTGTTGCCCAACGATGTGACCGGCGTGTCGGTGTACAACCAGTCGGCGGGCCGCTTCGAGTTCATCCCGGGGCCGGCCTTCGCCAACGTCCTCCTGGCCGACGAGATCAATCGCGCCACCCCGCGCACCCAGGCGGCCCTCCTCGAGTGCATGGGCGAGCGCCAGATCACCGTGGACGGCGTGACCCGACCGCTCAGCCGGCCCTTCATCGTGCTGGCGACCCAAAATCCGGTGGAATACGAGGGCACCTTTCCGTTGCCCGAGGCGCAACTGGACCGTTTTCTGTTCAAGCTGAAGCTGGGCTATCTGGACGCGGCGACCGAGAGCCGGATGCTGCTCAACCTGCGCCAACAGCACCCCATCGAGACGCTGAAGCCGGTGGTGGACGGCACGCAATTGCCCGAGCTGGCGCGGCAGGTGTGGGACGTGCACGTGGACGACACCGTGCGCGATTACATCGTGCGCCTGGTGCAGGCCACCCGTTCCCAGCCCGATCTGCTGCTCGGCGCCAGTCCGCGCGGGAGCCTGGCGCTCTACAAGGCCAGCCAGGCGTGGGCGCTGATCCACGGCCGCGATTACGTGTTGCCGGACGACGTCAAGAAGCTGGCGCCGTTCTGTCTGGCGCACCGTTGCCTGGTGCACCCGGAAAGCTCGCTGCGCGGCCGCACCGCGGGCAAGATCATCGCCGATCTGCTGAACAGCGTGCCCCTTGATCTGGGCAAGATCGCGTAGCGCCATGCTGTATCTGGTCGCCACTCCCATCGGCAACCTGGGCGACATCACGTTGCGGGCGCTCGAAACGCTGCGCGCGGTGGATGTGATCGCCAGCGAAGACACGCGCAAGACGGGCCTGCTCCTGAAGCACTTCGGGATCCAGAAGCCACAGATCGCGTTTCATGAGCACAACGAAGAGCGCGCCGGCGAACGGATCATGGCCCTGTTGGCAGAGGGCAAGTCGGTGGCCGTGGTGAGCGAGGCCGGCACCCCGGGCATCTCCGATCCGGGCTTCTCGCTCGTGCGCCGGGCCATCGCCGCGGGAGCCGAGGTGACGATGATCCCCGGCCCGACCGCGCTGGTGATGGCCCTGGTGCTTTCGGGCCTGCCGGTGCACAGCTTCACCTATCGCGGCTTTCCGCCGCACAGGCCCGGCCCGCGGCGGCGCTTCCTGGAGGTGGACCGCGATTCGCCGCACACCCTGGTCTTCTACGAGAGCCCCTACCGCGTCGAGGCGCTGCTGGCCGATGCGCTGGAGGTGTACGGCGACCGCCAGGCGGCCCTGGCGCACGAGCTGACCAAGATCCACGAGTCGGTCTTGCGCGGCCGGCTCTCCGAGCTGTTGGCCGCGGTGCGCGCCAGTCCGCCCAGGGGCGAATACGTGCTCGTCATTGCCGGCGCCGGCCGCACGCCGGCCGAGGTCGAAGCATAGCGCCATGTCGGACATCTTGCTCCTGTTGTTGTTCTTGCTGTTGATCGCCGTCATCTTGCAGGTGGACTTCGTCTTCTATCTGGTCTATGTGTTGGCCGGCTCGTATCTGTTGGCGCGCTGGTGGACCGGCCGTAGCCTCCCGCGCCTGCAGGTGCGCCGCAACTTCACCGATCACATCTTTCCGGGCGAGACGAGCCGGGTCGAGATCGAGATCGAGAACACGAGCTGGTGGCCGGTGCCCTGGTTGCGGCTGGAGGAGTCGCCGCCGTTGGCGATTGCCGCCGGCGCGGGGGTGCGTCGGGTCGTGTCGCTGCGGCCCAAGGAACGCCTGACGGTGCACTACGACCTGATCGGTCGCCAGCGCGGGTACTATCAGATCGGCCCGGCCGCCATGACGGTCGGCGACCTCTTCGGCTTCGCCGAGGTCCAGGGCCGGGTGGAGACGCTCGACCATCTGACGGTCTATCCGCGCGTGATCCCGCTCATGCACGTGGATCTGACGTCGCGCTCGCCGCACGGGTCCATCGCCAGCCAACAACGCATCTTCGCCGACCCGACGCGCGTGATCGGCAAGCGCGAATATCGGCCCGGCGATCCGCTGCGGACAATTGACTGGAAGAGCAGCGCGCACACGAACACCCTCCAGGTGAAGCAATACGCGCCGGCCGTGTCGTTGACCAGCATGATCTTTCTGGAGCTCAGCGCGCGGGCCTATACGACCCAGTTGCGCTACGGCGCCAGCGAATGGGGCATCGTGGTGGCGGCGTCGCTGGCCGGCTATCTGGCCGAACAACGCCAGGCGGTGGGCCTGGGCTGCAACGGCGTGGATTCCCTTTCCGGCGCCGGCCGCTGGCTGATCCCCCCGCGGCCGGGCCGCGTCCATCTGATGAAGCTGTTGGAATGGCTGGCGCGCGTCCAGACGGCCGACCTGGCGCCGCTGGCCGACTGGCTGCCGACCGCCGCGCTGGGGCTGGGATGGGGCACCACCGTGATCATCGTCAGCCCGACCGGCGACGAGGCCATCTGCCGGGCGGCGCACCGCCTGCTGCGGGCCGGCCTCAACCCCGTGCTGGTGGTGATCGAGCCGCACGGCCAGTTCGGGGTCATTCGCGAGCGGGCCCGGCAACTCGGCGTGGCCGCGCATCTGGTGGCGAACGAGGCCGATCTCAAGCGCTGGGCGGCCGGCCGATCGCTTCCCCTGGCAGCGTGAGGAGGTGGATCGTGGCGCATACGCCTGATGCTTCGAGCCCGGCGACCGAAGCTCGCGACGGCGGTCGGGTCACGGGGCCTCTCCCCGGCCGGCGGCCCGCGTACCAGGACTTCTTCGACGCGGCCTGGGTGAGCAGCGCCTTCCGGCCGCTGTTGATCGCCCTGGTGGCGGCAAGCGTCGTGGCCGGTCCTCTGGCGCTGTTGCATCTGATCGGTGCGCCGTGGCGCATGGGATATGTGTTGCCGGGCGCGTTCGCGGCCGCGCTCGAGGGGGTCTACAGCACGTTGCAGCTCGGCCGGCCGAGCTGGCGCGATCGCCGCGGCCTGGCGTATCGCCTGGGCGAGGTCGCCGTGCTGCTGATCCTGTTCCGGTTGGCCGTGTGGACCTTCGGGAGCGGTTGGCCCGGCATGGCCGAGGTACAGCTCTGGTTGCGCGAGCCGTTCGCGTTCCTGGACGCGCCGTTCGCCATCTTCGGCGTCTGGATCCTCATCGCCTGGGGGCTGGCGGTGGGCATGGCCGGCGATTTCCTGGACCTGGCGTTGCAGCCGGACGAGATCGCCGCGCACGAGAGCGTGCTGTGGGGGGAAAGCCGCAGCCAGTTGCGCGCCGGCCGGGCCATGCCGCGCAGCGAGATCCTGGCGCGCTTCGTTGCGCATTGGACGGCCGGCGGCGCGATCCTGGTCCTCTTCGCGGCGCTGGCGCGCGTGGACTTCGCCGCCAGCGCCCTGCGGCTGGGCGTGCGCGGCCTCGGCTTGCCGGCCGGACTGCTCGCCGCGTTGCTGGCCTATTTCCTGGCCGGCCTCCTGCTGATCAGTCAGGCGCGGCTGGCGGTCTTGCGCGGCCGCTGGTACAATCAGGATGTGGAAGTGCAGCCGGTCGTGCTCCGCCGCTGGCACGTGAACAGCCTGCTCGCCGTACTGTTGATCGGCCTGGTCGCGGCGTTTCTGCCCATGGGCACGACGAGCTGGCTCTCGGCCGCGGTGGAGGCGCTGTTGGCCCTGGTCATGCGCCTGGGCTATCTGCTGATGTTTCTGCTGGCGGTGTTCCTGGCGCTGCTCCTGTGGCCCCTGCGCTTCCTGACGCAGATCGATGCGGGGTCGCGGCCCGACCTGTCGGCGATGCCCCAGGTGCCGTCGCAGGCCGAAGCGCTGAGCTGGCTTCCCGATTGGCTGGGCGGCGCGGTGCTGTGGAGCATCATCGCGCTGGTGGCCGTTTATTTCGGGCTATCCTATCTCGGCGCGCACGGCATGTTGCGGGGGCGCCTCGGCGATTGGCTGATGCGGCTGCGCTACTGGTGGCGGGCGCGCTGGGCGCGGGCCGGCGCGGCGCTCCAGGCCGCGGCCGGCGCGGTGCGCCGGCGGATGGCCGCAGCGCGCGGCCGCGCGGCCGCCTCGCTCCGCCCGGCCGGCGTGCGCGTGGGTGCACTGGCCCCGCGCGAGCGCGTGCGCTACTTTTACCTGCGGATGGTCGGCCACGCGGCCGAACGGGGCGTGGCCCGGCCGGCGCACCGCACCCCGTCCGAGTTCGCGCAGCAGCTCGAGGCCGCATGGCCCGAAGCCGGGGCCGAGGTCGAGGCGCTCACATCGGCCTTTCTGGCCGCCCGCTACGATCGCCGGCCCATCTCGGCCGACGAGGCCCAAGGCGTCCAGGCGATCTGGCGCCGGCTGATGCAAGAACTCCGACGCCGGACAGCCGGCCCCGACGCCTGACGTTTGACGCTTGACGCCCGACGCCCGACGCTCAGCGTTCGACGCGCCGTGCCGTTTGAACGCCGCACACATCAACGTCGGTTGGATTTTCGATGAGAACTTCGTCCTGTTATCGTATCACTTTGTCCCAGGTGCGGGCCGCCCTGGCGCAACCCTTGCCCGGCCTGGCGGCGCAGCTCCGCATGTCTCCGCGGCCGCGGCCCGGCACCGAACGGATCCTCGACCCGCAGCTCGATTGCCGCCGGGCGGGCGTGTTGGTGCTGATCTACCCGCGCGCCGGCGAGCTGTGCCTGGTGCTCACCCGGCGCACCGAGTCGGTGGACAATCACCGCGGGCAGATCTCGTTTCCGGGCGGAAGCCTGGAGCCGGCCGAGGACGCCGAGGCCGCCGCGCTGCGGGAAGCGCAGGAGGAGCTGGGCATTGCACCGGACGCGGTAGAAGTGCTCGGCACGCTGTCGCCGCTGTACATCCCGAACAGCCGCTTCTGCATCTATCCGACGGTGGCCTACGCGGCCGCGCGGCCCGATTTCATCCCCAATCCACACGAGGTCGCGGAGGTGATCGAGGCGCCCCTGGCGCTCTTCCTGGAGGAAGAGACCCGCCGCGAGGAGACCTGGGAGATCCGCGGCGCGGCCGTGCAGGTGCCCTTCTACGCGGTGGGCGAGCATAAGGTGTGGGGCGCGACCGCGATGGTGCTGAGCGAGTTGGTGGCTCTGTTACAGACCGTGCACATGCCAGATGCAACAATGGCGGATGTCTTCGACAAAAATACGGAGGGGTAAGCGATGAAAGCGATCGTTGTATCCGAATTCGGCGGTCCAGAGGTCATGAAGCTGGAAGAACGGCCGACCCCGACGCCCGGCGCGGACCAGGCGCTGGTCAAGATCATGGCGACGGGCGTCAATTTCATCGAGATCTATCAGCGGCTGGGATGGTACAAGGTTCCGTTGCCCTCGGTGCCGGGCAGCGAGGCCGCGGGGATCGTGGAGGCGGTCGGCCCGGGGGTGACCGCCGCGCGGCCGGGCGATCGCGTGGCGTTCATCGGCGGGCTGGGCACCTACGCCACGCATTGCCTGGTGCCGGCCGATCGGCTGGTGGCCTTGCCCGACGAGGTGAGCTTCGAGCAGGGGGTGGCGGCCATGATCCAGGGCATGACCGCGCACGTGTTGGCCACGCGCACGTATCCGGTCAAGCCGGGGGACTGGTGCCTGATCCACGCGGCGGCCGGCGGGGTGGGCCTGTTGTTGACGCAGATCGCCCGTCGGCAGGGCGGTCGGGTGATCGGCACGGTCTCTACGGAGGAGAAGGCGAAGCTGGCGCGCGAGGCCGGCGCCGAAGAGGTGATCCTCTATACGCAGCAGGATTTCCTGGCCGAGGTGCAACGGATCACCGACGGCCAGGGCGTGCAGGTGGTGTACGACTCGGTGGGCAAGGACACGTTTGACAGGAGCCTGGAGTGCCTGGCGCCCCTGGGCTATCTGGTCTCGTTCGGCCAGTCGAGCGGGTTCCCGCCGCCGCTCGATATCCAACGCCTGGGCGGAATGCGCTCGCTCTTCGTCACCCGGCC
The DNA here is from genome assembly GCA_034434235.1 of Anaerolineae bacterium. Taxonomy (GTDB): domain Bacteria; phylum Chloroflexota; class Anaerolineae; order CG2-30-64-16; family CG2-30-64-16; genus CAKZKT01. The sequence goes on along the minus strand of DAOTZV010000182.1, from coordinate 50,379 downwards.
GTCGCTGTTTGCCTACACCCGCACCCGCGACGCCTATCTGGCCCACGCCAACGCGGTGCTCGCGATGATCCGCGACGGCGAGCTGCGGGTGCGCATCGGCGCGACCTATCCGCTGGCCGAAGCCGCGGCCGCACATCATGCGCTGGCCGGCCGCCAGACGACCGGCAAGATCGTGCTGGTGCCGTAGCCGAGGCGGGGGTTGGCGATCCGCGGGACGGATCGCCAACCCTTATCCGTTGTCGGGCGGCGGCAGTTCCTCTTCCGCCAGCCGCAGCAGATACTGGCCGTAGCCGTTGCTGCGCATCGCCTCGCCGAGCCGGCGCAGCTCGTCCCGGCCGATATAGCCCATCCGATACGCGATCTCCTCGGGGCACGAGATCATCATCCCCTGGCGCTCCTCCATCGCCTGCACGAAGTTGGCCGCCTGCAACAACGACTCGTGCGTGCCGGCGTCGAGCCAGGCGAAGCCCCGGCCCAGCGGCTCGACGCGCAACTGGCCCCGCTCCAGGTACACGCGATTGACATCGGTGATCTCCAGCTCTCCCCGCGCCGAGGGCTTCAGGTTGGCCGCGATCTCGACGACCTGCGCGTCGTAGAAGTAGAGGCCGGGGACGGCATAGTGAGAGCGGGGCTTCTGCGGCTTCTCCTCGATGCTGATCGCGCGGCCCGAGGCGTCGAACTCGATCACGCCGTAGCGCTCCGGGTCTTTGACCGGATACGCGAACACGAGCGCGCCCTCGGTGAGGCGCGCGGCGGCGCGCAGCCGGCCGGGCAGGCCGTGGCCGTAGAAGATGTTGTCGCCCAGGATCAGGCACGACGGTTGATCGCCGACGAACTCGCGGCCCACGATGAACGCGTCGGCCAGGCCGCGCGGGGTCGGCTGCTCGGCATACGAGAACTTCAGCCCCCATTGCCGGCCATCGCGCAGCAACGTGCGAAACTGCGGCAGCGCTTCGGGCGTGCTGATGATCAGGATCTCGGTGATGCCCGCCAGCATGAGCATGGAGAGCGGGTAATAGATCATCGGCTTATCGTAGACCGGCAGCAACTGCTTGCTGATGCTGATGGTGAGCGGATAGAGGCGCGTGCCCGCTCCGCCCGCGAGGATGATCCCTTTCATGTGCGCTCCTGGTGGAGGTATGACTCTCGGCAAACCCGGACCGATTGTAGCACAATCTGCGCGACCGCGCCAACTGTTCGATGACAAGCCAGCAATTCCAAATGTGCCGCGCGCGTTTGCCGGCGCGCTGTGCGTCAATCGGGGCCGCCCGGCTCAGTAAAGCACGATCCATTCATGGTCGTGCGGCCGTCTGTGCGTCAATCGGGGCCGCCCGGCGATCAATCGCCGGGCTACGGGAGCAACGTCCCGTGAACGGGGCTGATCTGCGCCATTTGAAATTGCCGCGGCCCCATCTGGCCACCACAATCTAAAATCGAGTCGGCTTCTTTTTCCCCGCCGATGGCCTGGAGTATAATAAAACTCAAGTCTTTACCGGGAGCTTACATCATGACACAGACACCTTTCGCTTACTTTGCCGCTCATCGCGAGCGCATCCTGGCCGAGCTGATCGAGTTCGCGGCCATTCCCAGCATCAGCACCGACCCGGCCCATCGGGCCGACATCGAGCGGGCTGCGGCCTGGGTCGCCGATCAGATCGCGGCCGCCGGGCCGTTCGACGTGCAGATCATGCCGACCGGCCGGCATCCGGTCGTCTTCGGCCAGTGGCTCGGCGCGGTGGGCAAGCCCACCGTGCTGATCTACGGCCACTACGACGTTCAGCCGCCCGACCCGCTGGACAAATGGATCAGCCCGCCCTTCACGCCGACCATCCGCCAGGATCGGCTCTACGCGCGCGGCATATCCGACGACAAGGCGCCGATCTTTCAGGCCATCAAGGCCGCGCAGGCGTTCTTCGCCACGCGGGGCGCGTTGCCCATCAACGTCAAGTTCATGTTCGAGGGGGAGGAAGAGATCGGCAGCCCCAGCCTGGAGCCGTTCATCCGGGCGCACACCGATCTGCTGGCGGCCGACTTCGTGATCTCGGCCGACGGCGGCATGTGGCGCGTCGAGGAGCCGTCGCTGACGGTGTCCAGCCGCGGGCTTGCCGGGCTGGAGTTCACGCTGACCGGCGCGGCCAAGGACCTGCACTCGGGCCGGCACGGCGGCGCGGTGGCCAATCCCCTGCACGCGCTGGCCGAGCTGATCGCCGGCCTGCACACCCCGGATGGCCGCGTGGCCGTGGCCGGCTTTTACGACGATGTGGTCGAGCTCTCGGCCGAGGAACGGGCCGCCATCGCCGCGCTGCCGTTCGACGAAGCCGCGTATCTGGCCGAGGTGGGCGCGCCGGCCCTCTTCGGCGAGCCGGGCTACAGCACGCTCGAACGCCAGTGGATCCGGCCCACGCTGGAGGTGAACGGCCTGTGGGGCGGCTACCAGGGGCCGGGCGTCAAGACCGTCACGCCCTCCGAAGCGCACGCCAAGATCACCTGCCGCCTGGTGCCCAACCAGGACCCGGCCGACATCATCGCGAAGATCGTGCGCCATCTGGAAGCGCATGTGCCGGCCGGCGTTCGCCTGACCATCAACCCCGAAACCCATGCCGCGCTTCCCTACGCCATCCCGGCCGATCACTTCGGCCTGGTCGTGGCCGGCAAGGCGCTGGAGCAAACCTTCGGCGTCCGGCCGGTCGTGGTGCGCATGGGCGGCACCGTGCCGGTGTGCGAGGTGTTCAAGCGGGTGATGGGCCTGGAGACGGTCTTTTTCTCGTTCTCGACCGCCGACGAAGACTTCCACGCGCCGAACGAATTCTTCCGCATCTCCCGGCTATACCAGGGCCTGGAGGGCTGGGCACGCTACTGGGAACTCCTTGGCGAAGGGAGAAGACAATGAGGACAACCGTTCTTGTTCCATCGGGCATCCGGCTTCCCCTCTTGGGGCTGGGCTGCTGGTCCTTCGGCGGCCAGGAGGGGGATTATTGGGGTCCCCACGACGATCGCGAGGCCGCCGAGATCATCGCGCGGGCGCTGGCCCACGGGGCCAACTACTTCGACACGGCCGAGGGTTACAACGACGGCCGCAGCGAGGAGGCGTTGGGCCGGGCGCTGAAGGGCCGACGCGGAGAGGCCATCATCGGCACGAAGATCAGCCCGCAAAACACCGAGCCGAAGACCCTGCGCCGCCACTGCGAGGCGAGCCTGCGCCGGCTGGGCACCGATGTGATAGACATCTACATGGTGCACTGGCCCATCACCGACTATCCGGTGGCCGACGCCTTCGGCGCGCTGGCCGATCTGCGCGCCGAAGGCAAAATCCGCGCCATCGGCGTGAGCAACTTCGGCGTGCAACAACTGCAAGAAGCGCTGGCCACCGGCGCGGCCATCGAGGTAAATCAGCTCGGCTATAGCCTGTTGCATCGGGCCATCGAGTTCGAGATCTTGCCCCTGTGTCGGCAACGAGGTGTGGCGGTGACCGCGTACATGCCGCTGATGCAGGGGCTGCTCACCGGCCGTTGGCGCAGCGCCGACGAGATCCCGCCCATCCGCCGACGCACCCGGCACTTCAGCAGCGCGCGGCCCGGCACCCGTCACGGCGAGCCCGGCGCCGAAGAGGAGGTGTTCGCCGCCATCAACGGCATTGCCCGCCTTGCCGACGAGCTCGGCATGCCGATGGCCGATCTGGCGCTGGCCTGGGTGGCGGCGCAAGAGGGGGTCGCCACGGTGATCGCGGGCACGCGCACGGTCGCGCAGCTCGAGGACTCGCTGCGCGGAATCGGCCGCCAGCTCTCGGCCGACGTGTTGGCCGAGCTGGACCGCTTGACGCAGCCCGTCAAGGCAAAGCTGGGAGCCAACGCCGATCTGTGGCAATCGGGCGCGGATAGCCGCATCCGCTGAAGGAGGGACCGATGCAGCGCATCCTGATCACGGCCGGCCCGGTCTCATTGCCGGCCGAACTGAACGACAGCCCGACCGCGCAGCAGGTGTGGGATGCGTTGCCCATCGAGGGCCGCGCCAATACCTGGGGCGACGAGATCTACTTCGAGATCCCCGTCGTCGCGCGCCAGGCCGCCGACGCGCGCGACGACGTGGCCGTGGGCGAGCTGGGCTACTGGCCGCCGGGCCATGCCTTCTGCATCTTCTTCGGCCCGACCCCCGCCAGCAGCGGCCCCGCGCCGCGCGCCTACAGCCCGGTCAACATCCTGGGCCGGGTGCTCGACGACGCGACCGCGTTCCGGGCCGTGCGCGATGGCGATCCGGTGCGCCTGACGCGCGTCGCGGCCGATCGGTAGAGAGGCTTTCGATAAGTTGCGAATAATAACGAAATGCGGTATGCTTATCATTTGTACTGATGTTTTAGTCAAAGGATAAGCAAGTTTGTATGGCTGTTAACCCGTTGAACCCGATGGTCGTGCAGAGCGACCGGACGGTGCTGCTCGAAGTAGATAACCCGCTCTACAGCGAAGCGCGCGACGCGCTGGCGCGCTTCGCTGAGCTGGAAAAAAGCCCCGAACATATCCATACCTATCGGCTGTCGCCGCTTTCCCTCTGGAACGCGGCCGCCAGCGGCCTCACGGCCGACGCCATCCTGGCGAGCCTGGCGCAATACAGCAAATACGATGTGCCCGGCAACATCCAGGCCGACGTGCGCGATTACGTCAGCCGGTTCGGCCGGGTCAAGCTGCACAAAGATCCCACCGGCGCGCTGCTCCTGACGGCCGACGATCCCCTCCTGATGATGGAGGTGAGCCGCCAGCGCAAGGTCCGCCAGTTCATCCTCGAAGAGATAGATCCGCGCACGGTGCGCGTCAACCCCGCCATGCGCGGCCACATCAAGAAGGCGCTGGTAGACATCGGCTATCCGGCCGAAGACCTGGCCGGCTACGTGGAAGGCGCGCCGATCTCGTTTCGGCTCTTGCCGGCCCGGCGCACGACCGGCGAGGTGTTCCGCCTGCGGCACTATCAGCAAGATGCCGTGGACACATTCCACGCCAACGGCGCGCCGCAGGGCGGCTCGGGCGTCATCGTGTTGCCGTGCGGCGCCGGCAAGACGATGGTCGGCATGGGCGCCATGGACCGCCTGCAAACCAACACGCTGATCCTCACCACCAACACCGTCGCGGTGCGCCAGTGGATCGAGGAGCTGCTCGACAAGACATCGCTTACCTCCGACGAAATCGGCGAGTACACCGGCGATGTCAAAGAGATCCGGCCGATCACCGTCACCACCTACCAGATCCTGACCTATCACAAGCGCCGCGGCCGGAACGGCAAGGAAGATGAGCTGGGGTGGGATGAGAACGGCGCGCCGAAGCCGCTCTCCATCGAGGACTTCCCCCATTTCCGGCTGTTCAACGAGCGCAATTGGGGCCTGATCGTCTACGACGAGGTGCACCTGCTGCCGGCGCCGGTGTTCCGCATGACGGCCGAGCTGCAAGGCAAGCGTCGTCTGGGCCTCACGGCCACCCTGGTGCGCGAAGACGGCCGCGAAGAGGACGTGTTCGCGCTCATCGGCCCCAAGAAGTACGACGTGCCGTGGAAAGACCTGGAGCGCCAGGGATGGATCGCCACCGCGCACTGCCACGAAGTGCGCCTGAGCATGTCGCGCGAGCGCCGGATGGAATATGCCCTGGCCGACAGCAAGCTGCAATATGCCATCGCCGCCACCGATCCCGCCAAGCTGCCCGTGGTCGAGCAGTTGATCGCCAAGCACCCCGACGACCAGATCCTGATCATCGGCACCTACCTGGACCAGCTCGAAGAGGCCGCGAAGCGCTTCAACGCGCCGCTCCTCACGGGCAAGACGCCGGTGCGCGAGCGCCAGAAGCTCTACCAGCAGATGCGCGAAGGCACATTGCGGCTGCTGGTCGTCTCGAAGGTCGCCAACTTCGCCATTGACCTGCCCGATGTCAGCGTCGCCATCGAGATCAGCGGCACCTTCGGCTCGCGACAGGAAGAGGCGCAGCGCCTGGGCCGCATCCTGCGGCCGAAGAGCGACGGCCGGCCGGCCCACTTCTACGCCATCGTCATGCGCGATACCAAGGATCAGCTCTACGGCGCGCACCGGCAGATGTTCCTGACCGAGCAGGGCTACAAATACGAGATCCTGTACGAAGACGACCTGGCCGACTTCGATCCGGCACACGACGAGGCGCACTGGTGAACACGACGGAATCGCCCTCCCGAGCCAATGCCCTGCACCAGCTCCGCACCGCATTGCAGGCGATCGTCTTGCAAGACCTGCGCAGCGCCGCGCGCGCGTGGGGATGGTCGCTTCGGGGCACGGCCAAGGCCGATGTCGTCCAGGGGATCATGGAGCATCTGACCAACGCCGCCGAGATGTCGGCGGGGTTCGAGCAGCTTCCATCCCTGCACCGCAAGATCCTGATCTGGCTCGGCCGTCTGAGCAGGAACGACGGCCAGGTCGAAGTCCTGGCGCCGATCCTGGAGATCGCCGAAGAGCTGCGGACGACCAAAGAGGCCGTGACGCAGGCCCTCGGCGATCTTCATCAGAAGCTATTCATCTTGACGGATTCCATTACCGGCGCCTTTCATGTGCCGACGATCTACCTCGACTGGTTGCCGGAGACGGATGCGCCGGGCCTGGTCTATCGTGACCTGGCCGCGGACGTGATGCCGGCGCCGGCACCGGGCTTCCTCGACGATCACATCGCGCGGCTGTTGGCGGCTGTCGAGACCGATCGGCCCGAAGTGAAGCGCACGGCCCTGCTACGCCCGGTCACCGTCGCGCAACCGGGGCGCAATGTATCGGTGGCCTATCAGCGCGCGGAACCGCACGCCGGGATCGTGGCCGACGAGCAGTTGGCCGCCTGGGGCTACAACGCGGCCGAAGAACGGGCCCTGGCACGCACCCTGTTATCTCTGTTGGCGGTCGGCAAGCTGCTGCACGTGCAAGAGACGGGGGGCAAGCCATATCTCCTGACCGACGCGACACAGATAGATGTCTGGCGTGGCCTATCGCCGGCCGCGCGGCGCGCTCAACTACACCACTGGTGGCTGGAAGGCTGGCCGCTCGACATTCCGGCCGCGGTGCGGTCGTTGATGACCTGGGATGAGCTCGATTTCTTCCTGACCACGCAGAACCGATTCAGCCTGCGCCAGAATGCCGGCTGGAGCAATCGCGAGTATCTGGATCGGCAGGTGCAAAGCCAGCGCGTTTGGCTGGCCGGTTTGCTCTCGGCCATCAAGCCCGAAGTGTGGATCAGCACGACGCGCTGGTTGGACCTGATCCATCGCTTGCGTCGCGACCACCTCACTTTTGCCCTTTCTGTTTATGCCGGTTGGGCCTGGTATGACGGCGAGGAGCAGCTCGATCCGCAGCACTTCCAGCGTCGCGTCTGGAACGACCTCTTCGGCGGCCTCTTCGAGGGATGGCTGGGGCCGGCGTACTGGTTGGGCTTCATCCAGATGGCGGTGACCAACGAGCGCGTGATGGCGATCAGCCGGCCGGGCGAACAGGCAACGCCGAGCGGACCGCAGCGGCTTCCGGCCGACATGTTGAGCTTCCTTCCCGACGGCCGGTTGAGCCTGCGCAACACGTGGCAGACCGGCGAGCTGCGCCAGCTCATCTTGAAGATCGCTTCCGAAGTCACGCGCGATCGCCAGGCGATCCTCTATGCGCTTGACCCCGCGGCCTTCCGGCAGACGCTGCGCAGCGGGCAATCGGCCGATCAGGTGATCCAGGCGTTCGCCGAGGCCGGTTTTCCGTTGCCCGCCGAAATGCAAAACCGGCTGAAGGAATGGCAGGGGCGCCTGGGGCGCCATCAGCTCTATGACAACCTGGCCGTGATCGAGTTCGGCGATGAGCAAACCATGTCCGAAGTGCAGGCGTCCATCGGCCTGAGCCAGGGCGATTGTTACCCGATCTCCTCGCGGCATCTGGTCGTGTTGCGGCCCGAAACGGTCCCTGTCCTCGTCGAAGAGCTGCGCCGCAAAGGCTATACTCCGCAGGTGCTTTCATGACCCCTCCACCTTTGCGCCAGGCCATTGATGCCTTTCGAGCCAACGATCTGAATACCATTCTGCGCACGGCCGGCGTCCGCGATATCCCGAAGTTCAAGGATGAGAAGGCCGCGCTATGGGCCAAACTGATCGCCGATCCCCAGCGCATCCAGACGGCCTTACGTCAGATCAACAATCGTTGTCGCAAGGCGCTCGAAGTGTTGCAACGGGCCGACGGCGAGCTGCGCACCGAGCGCTATCGCGCGCTGCTCACGCGCGCCGGCATCGTCAAGGAGCCTGCTCCCGGCAAGCGCCGCGCGACATATTCCTCTTATGGGCAACACCCGGAGCACGCCAGCGACCCCATGACGTTCGAGGAGGTATTGGCCGCGCTGCTCAAATACGGGCTGATCTGGACGCACAGCCTGTCCGCAGGCACCATCACCACTGCCAAGCTCGGCTTCGATGGCGGCCGCTTCGTCTACATCCCGCAGGAAGTGGCCGTCCACCTGCCGCCGGTAGCCTCGCTCCCGCGCACCGAGCCGTCGATCGCCCATGTGCTCCCCGGCTCGGCCCGCACCTGCCAGCGCGACCTCTATCTGATGTGGAGCGCCGCGCGCGAGTCGCCGTTGCAGCTCACCAACGCCGGACTGCTCCGGGCGGCCGATGTCAAGCGATTGAGCGGCCAGCTCCTGGTGACCGAAACCTATTCGACCGGCAGCAAGGAGAGCGACTTCCGGCGCATCTTTTTCTTGCGTCGCCTGCTGATGGCGTTGGGCCTCCTCGTCGCCGGCGAAGGAGCCAACGCCAACACGTTGACCGCTGCGCCGGACATGGAGTTCTGGGAGAGCGGCGCCACGCAGCGCGTGCAAACCTGTTACCAGAGCTGGCGCGATGGCGCCTGGTGGCACGAGCTGTGGGCCACTTACGACCCCGGCTCGACGCGGGCCAGCGGCTCCGTGATCGATTTTGCGCCGAATCCGGTGGTAAAGGCGCGGCGCACGGTGCTCGATCTGCTGGCGCGCTTCGCGCGCGACGGCGCGGAGTGGATCTCGCTCGACGCCATCTCCGATTATCTGCACGATCACGACGAGGAGTTCCTGGTCGATCGGGAGACCGCCGAACACCGCCCCAGTTCTTATTACTATTATTCCCGTCCTTCGGTTATCTCGCCTTACCAGCAGAACGCGCTGGGCTGGGTATGGGAGAAGTATGCCCAGGATCTGGAGGCCGGCTGGGATGGCGTGGAAGGGGCCTTCATTCGCGCGGTCTTGACCGAAGGGCTCTACTGGTTGGGGCTGGTGGATCTGGGCTATCTGCGGCCGGTGACGGCCGCGGGGGGCGCCGCGCCCGCGGGTTTGCAGGCGGTGCGCCTGACCGATATGGGGCGCTGGCTGCTCCTGGACGCCGAGCCGCCCGCCATCCCCGCCGAGACCGGCCGGGTCGTCGTCCAGCCGAATTTTCACATCTTCGCCTTCGATCCGATCTCCGATGCGGTGTTGGCCCGGCTCGACAGCTTCGCGACGCGGCTGAATGCCGAGCGGGCCATAGAATACGAGCTGACCGCCGCGTCGGTCTATCGCGCCCAGCAGAACGGCCAGCAGGTGGCCGAGATCATCCGCTGGCTGGAAAACACGACCGGCGCGGCAATGCCGCAAAACGTCCTGCGCAGCCTCTTCGAATGGCAGGCCGCGTTCGAGCGCATCGTCGTCCGGCCGCGCGTCGGCTGGGTGCAGACGGCCACGGCCGAGCTGGCCGAGCATCTGATGGCGGATCCCGTCTTGGACGCGGCGATCATCAAGCGCGTGGATGCCACCTCGCTCATGGTACACGCCGACAAGGTGGATCTGATCGAGCAGCGCCTGTTGGCGGCCGGCGAGCTGCCGGTGCGCGCATCGAGCGCCGAAGAGGCCCCCAAGGCCAGCATCACCCTGACGGCCGATGGCGCCATCCAATTTGCCCACGCGGTGCCGAGCCTGTACGTGTACGGCTACCTGTTCCCGCTGGCCGATCAGACCCCCGACGGCTGGCGCATCACGCCTTCCAGCGTGCGCCGGGCCGTCGCGGCCGGGCTCGATGCCACCAGGATCATCGCCCGGCTGGAATCGCTCGCGTTGGGCGGCGTGCCGGCCGGGCTGCAAATGCGCATCAAGGCATGGAGCAAACACTACGGCGACGCGGTGGTCCAGACGTTCACCCTGGTCCAGTTTCGCGATCAGGCCGTGGTAAACGAGCTGTGCGCCGATCCGGCCCTGGCGCAATACATGCAGCCCTTCATGCCGGCCGCCAACCTGGGCCTGGCGCTCGTCCAACCCGATGATGTGGCCGCGCTGCGCGTTCTGCTGGCCGAGCGCGGGGTCGAACTGACGGAACGGTGAATTTCTCATCTGGCACCCCACAAGGAGTCGAACATGGCCACGTCCAAAGTCTTGAGGCCGATAGACATCCTTCTCGTCGAGGACAACCCCGGAGACGTGCGCCTGACGCAAGAGGCGTTGCGCAACGGCAAGGTGCTCAATCGTCTCTTTGTGGTTTCAGACGGAGTGGAGGCGCTGGAATTTCTGCGCCGCGAGGGGAAATACGCGGATGCTCCCCGGCCCGATCTCATCCTGCTCGATCTGAACATGCCCCGCATGGACGGCCGCGAATGCCTGGCCATCCTCAAGGCCGATCCCGATCTGCGGCGCATCCCGGTAGTCATCCTGACCACCTCGGAGGCCGAGCAGGACATCCTGCGCTCGTATGATCTGCATGCGAACTGCTACATCTCCAAGCCGGTGGACCTGGAGCAGTTCATCAAGGTCGTGAAGCAGATCCGGGAGTTCTGGGTGAGCATCGTGCATCTGCCGGGGGAAGGCGTGTAGGGCGAGATTCATCTCGCCTCTCCAAAGACGCGCGTAGGGCGAGATTCATCTCGCCCCTCCAAAGACGCGCGTAGGGCGAGATTCATCTCGCCTCTCCATAGCCTGTAGGGCGAGATAAATCTCGCCCTACAGGTCAGGGCAATAGCCGGAGGCGCGCCTCGGCCTCGCGCTCCACGTCCTCGCGCGCGAAGAGCAGCGGATGATAGTCGCCCATGAACCAGGCCTCGATCTGGTCGTCATAGTGGCGATTGCCCGGCCGGCCCGAATTGCCGGGCGCCAACAGGCCGAACGAGTTGCTCCAGTCGCCGAGGTCTGAGATGTGGCGGAAGGGCGGGCCGATGATCTGATCGAAGTCGAGCGTGTCCATGCGGTTGCCGGTGGCCCAGATGGTGTTGCCGTCGCCGCCCAGCGCGAACGGCCCGCGGTTGAAGAGCGGCGCCAGCGCAGGCATCTGGCCCACGAAATGGATGAAGCGCAAGACGTGCAGCTTGCCCCAGGCCCAATCCTCCGACGTGGGCCCCAAACGCGCCTTCAGAAAGTCCACCGTCTCGCGCAGCGCCAGGCGAATCACATCGTTGCGGCGCTCGCCGTGGCCCAGGTCGAACCAGGGCGAGTCGTCCATGGCCAGGAGCTGTTGTACCCATTCCCATGCCCGCTGGCCGAAGAAGCTCCCCTCGGCCAGGACCGGCAACGGCCCCTTGCCCGCGTAGCGCGCGGCGAGATCCTCCCCCAGCCGGTCGCGCAACAACAGTGCGATGATCCGGCGCATGAACACCTGATAGATCGCGGCCTGGGGGCTGTCCACGGCCAGATTGCCGTCCCACGCCGCCATCATCCGCGCCACGGCCATCAGCTCGGGGTCGTCGCACGTCAGCCGGCCGATGTGGCCCGCCACCACGCGGGCGGTCGGCGAGACCTGGTCGAATTGCATGCGGCGGATGTAGGCCACGTTGATCCTGTCGCGCGCGGCGATCAGCTCGGCGATGCGCTGGGCCCGGTCGCCCATGCAATACTCGCGGGAAATGAAGTAGGGATAGTCGTCGCCGACCACGCGGTTGTTGGCCGTGACGATGTAGCCCTGCGGCGGGTCGTAGAGATGCGGCAGCGCGTCGAACGGCACGTAGCCCACCCACTCGTATTCTCCCGTCCAGCCGGGCACGGGCACGCTGCCATCGCCCCTGGCCCGGATGGGCACCTTGCCCGGAAAGCTGTAGCCGATATGGCCGGCCGTATCGGCATAGACGGTGTTCTGGATCGGCGCGGACCACTCGCGCAGCGCCTCGCGAAATTCCAGGCACGAGCGCGCCCGGTTCATCGCCCGCAGTGCGTGGATCAACGTATCGGGCTCCAGCGCGGTCCAACGCAACGCCAGCGGCGGCTCCTCCTCCTGCGGCAACAGCGCTCGCGTCAGGTCGGGCGCCAGCGCGTTGATGATCGGCCCATGCCGCGTGATGATCACCTCTTCGGTGACCGGCGCCGCGCCTTTGACGCGGATGACTTCGCGCAAGACCTCCGCGTCGTGCCATTCGCCCCGGAACTCGTATTGCACCCGGCCGTCGTCGGTGCGCCGCAGGTGCTCCATGTAGAGATCCTGCACGTCGGGGAAGCCGTTCGTGAAGCCCCAGGCAACGTGCGCGTTGTGGCCGGCGACGACATACGGCGTGCCGGGGAAGGTGACCCCGGTCACCTCCAGCGCGTCGGCCGGATCGGCCCCGGCGTCGGGTTGGCACACCAGGTGGTTCTCGTACCAGATGCACGGAATGCCCATCAGCAGGTGCATGTCGTTGGCCAACAGCGGCTTGCCGCTGAACGTACGGCTGCCGGCGATGACCCAGTTGTTGCTGCCCAGGCCGGCGTGCGCGGCCGGGCCGACGAAGCGTCGCGCGGCCTCGGCCCGCTCCAGCGCCAGCCGGCCCAGGCGTTCGGCCGATACCTGGCGCAGCTCCTCCGGGATGATCGTCGGCCATTGCGTCGGCCAGGGGGCCTCCAGCTCGGCGGCGCGCTCGGGGCCAAGCCGGCCGATCAGCCGGGCGCGCAGGAGCTCGGTCTCCCAGTTGATCGAAAGGCTCCACGCCATCATCTTGGCCCAGCTCAGAGAATCGGCGAGCGTCCAGGGCTCGGGCCGGTAGCGCAACAGGGTGAACTCGATCGGCAGGGGGCCGCGGGCGATGAAGGCGTTGACGCCTGCGACATAAGCATCCAGCTCCGCACGCACTTCGGGCCGGAGGAGCGCCAGGCCGGCCTCGGCCGCGCGGCGCAAGCCCAGGATGCGCAGCCAGCGGTCGGCCGGCACCGTGGCCGGACCGATCACCTCCGAGAGCCGGCCGGCCACCAGCCGGCGGTTGAACTCCATCTGCCACAGGCGATCCTGCGCATGAACGAATCCCTGCGCGAAGAGCAGGTCGGCCATGTTGGTCGCGTAGATGTGCGGCACGCCCCAGCGATCGCGGATGATCTCCACCGGGGCGCGCAAACCTTTCAGGCGGATCGTTCCCTTGAGCCGCGGCTGGCGGCCGCGGGCCAACCACGAAAGGCCGGTCTGGAGCAGATTGGGCATCGGGAAACCTCCCATCACGTGAACCCGTACTCGTCGAAATCGCCGAGAGGCCGATAGCCGATCTTCTGGTAGATGCGGTTGGAGGTCGGATTGGCCAGGTCGGTGAAGAGCGCGCAGAAACGCCAGCCGGCGTCGAGCATCTGCTGGCTCAGGGCCGCGACGCACGCGCTGGCGTAGCCGCGGCCGCGGAGCGCCGGCGGCGTATACACCGGGCCGATCGCCACGCCGTGCGCGGTGTGGCGACCGCGGCCGGCCAGAGATACCGGCCCACCGTCGTCCCAGAGAAAGATCTCGCGGCGGTCAATGCGTTGCGCGGCCAGCTCGGCCAGCTCTTCGGCCGTGCCTCCCATGCCCACCTCGTGCATGAAGGCATAGAACCATTGCGCCACCAGCGCCTGATCGGCCTCGACCGCAACGCGCAACGCGCCCGGCGTCGGGGGCGGCGGGTTGACCTGGCGCAGCTCGTAGACACGCTCGTGGCGCAAGAGGCGAAAGGAGCCGCCCGCCGCGGCAGTCCACGCCGCGGCGAAGGCCCGCGCCGTCGCGGCCGGGCCGATGACGCCGGGCGGCGCCCAGCCGTTCGCGTGCAGATCATGCGCGATCAGGCGGAGCGGAGCAGGGTCCGTGCTCTCGCTGTGGACGATGACCCGATGGGGCGGCGTCATGACCGCCGCGGCCAACAGCGCATCGCCTTCCTCGACCGTCGCCAGATAGGGAGGCGTTTTGATCCGTTCGGGGTCTTCGTCCAGGCGCGTGGCCACCCCGAGCATCAGGTTGTTGAAGGCTTCCTGACGCTCCAGGGCGGCCCGGGCGCGGGCCAGGAACGCTCCTGCGGTCGCATGACGGGTGAGTTTCATGGGTTGGCTGCTCTCATGCCGCGTCGCGGTCGGTGGAGCAGGGCGCGGGGCCCGGCTCCATCTCGCCGATCTCGTCGGCCGTGCGGTCTAGAAAGCCGGCCGCGAAGCGAATGAACGCGTCCACGTCCCCGCGGTTGGAAGCAAGGCCCACCGACACGCGCACCGCGCTGATGTCGCGGCCGAAGCGCTCGCGCATCTCCCGGCGCAACTCCTGGAACGACGGCGCCACCGGCCGGCCGAAGAACGTCCGCATGATCTCGGCCGTCAGGCCGTGGGCCACTTCGCCCGCGCCCGGGTTGCAGAAGCAACCGGTGCGCACGGAGATCCGCTGGCGGTTGGCGAGCTGCTCGACGCGTTGATCGTCTATCGCCCGGCCCTCCCGGTCGTAGAAGGTCATGGTCACCGTGCCCCCGCGGGCGTTCAGGTCGGTCGGGCCGTGGATCTTGACCAGCGGCCGGCCATTGCTATGGCGCAGCGCGACGAGCTGCTCGAGGAGCCGGCCGGTCAAGGCCATGACGTGCTCGTGGATGGCCTCCATGCCCACGCCGGCCAGAAAGCGCAGGCCGATCTCCACGGCCGGAATGTTCAGGTAGTTGATCGTGCCGTCCTCGAAGCCGGCTTCGCCCGGCGCCAGGTAGTGGCCATCCCCCTGCACCGACGAAATGGTGATCGTGCCGCCCGCGTACCAGGGCCGGCGCAGCTTCGCCAGCGCCTCCCGCCGCGCCAGCAGACACCCGATGCCGGTCGGATAGCCGAACATCTTGTAAAACGAAAGCGGCACGAAATCGGGCCGCCAGCGGGCCAGGTCGAGCCGGTTGGTCGGCGCGAAGGCCGCGGCGTCCACCAACACGTCCCATCCCCGCTCGTGCGCCCGGCCGATCATCTCCAACGGGTGCTGGACGCCGGTGAAGTTGGATTGCGCCGGAAACGCGAACAGGTTGTGGCGGCCCGGCGCGGCCAACGCCAGATATTCGTCCAGCGTCGCCGGATCCACGCGCAGCTCCGGCCCGCCGATCGGCAGATAGGTGAACTGCGCGCCTTTGGCGCGCGCGAACTCGCGGATGCCGTTGACCGAATTGTGGTTGTCGAAGGTGAGCAGGTAGTGATCGCCGGGGCCGAACGGATACGCCTCGCCGACCAGCTTGAGCGCGCCCGAAGCGTTCGGCGTGAAGATCACCGCGTATTCGCCGGGGGGCGCGTTGAAGAACTCCAGCACATAGGCCCGCGCCTGATCCACCAGGCAGGTCATCGCCTGCGAGGTGGGATTGTGCGAATGCGGGTTGCCGAAGACGTTCTCCCTGAGGAGATCGAGGTGTTGGCGAAGCTGGCTTTCGGCGTAGAGGCCGCCGCCGGTGTAGTCCAGGTAGATCTGGCCGGTCGCATCCAGGCGGCTGAATTCGGTGGCGCGCAGGAGGTCGAAATCGGTCATCTTGGATTTTCTTCGTTAGATGCGCAGGCGCGGGTCGAGCGCATCGCGCAGGCCGTCGCCCAGCAGGTTGAAGCCGAGGACGGCGAGCAAGATCGCCAGGCCCGGGAAAGTGGCCACGTGCGGGGCCAACACCAGGTAGTCGCGGCCGTCGCTGAGCATGGCGCCCCATTCGGGGATGGGCGGCTGCGCGCCCAGGCCCAGGAAGCTCAAACTGGCGGCCGTCAGGATGGCCGTGGCCACACGCATGGTGAGCAGCACGAGCACGGGCGCCAGGATGTTGGGAAAGAGATGGACCCGCATGATGCGCGGGCCGGTCGCGCCGACCGTGCGCGCGGCCATGACGAAATCCTGTTGTTTGACCGAGAGCACCGATCCGCGCACCACCCGCGTGAAGGTCGGCACGGAAAAGATGCCGACCGCGATGATGACGTTCTCCAGGCCCGGCCCGATGACGGCGATGATGGCGATCGCCAGCAGGAGGCCGGGGAACGCCAGCTGGATGTCCACCAGGCGCATGATCAGCATGTCGGCCAGGCCGCCGTAATAGCCGGAGATCAGCCCCAGCACGACGCCGATGGCCCCGCCCAGCAGCGCGCCGAGGAAGCCGATGCGCAGCGAGATGGCCGCGCCGTACAGGATGCGGCTGAAGATGTCCCGGCCGTGCACGTCGGTCCCCAGCCAGTGCGTCGCCGAAGGCGGCATCAGGTTATCGCGCAGGTTCTGCTTGATCGGGTCATATGGCGCGATCCACGGCGCGGTGATGCCGGCGAAGAGCAGCAGGATGACCACGAAGCCGCCGAACATGGCGGCCTTGTTCTTTTTCAGGCGCGTCCAGGCATCGCGCCACAGGCTGCGCGGCCGGCCGGACGCCATCAGGACTGCGGTACCGGCGGTAGTGCTAGGCGTTGCCATAGTGGATCCTCGGATCGAGCCAGGCGTAGATCAGATCCACGACCAGGTTGATCAGGACGAACTGCGTGGCCAGGATCAGCAGGATGCCCTGGACGACCGGGAAATCGCGAAAGCCGATGGAGTCCACCAGCAGCCGGCCGATCCCCGGATAGGCGAACACGGTCTCGGTGATGACCGCGCCGGCGAGCAGATAGCCGAACTCCAGGCCCACCACCGTGACGACCGGAATGAGCGCGTTCTTCAGCGCGTGGCGATAGATGACCGTGGCCGGCCGCAGGCCTTTGGCCGTGGCCGTGCGGATGTAATCCTGGTTCAGCACCTCGAGCAGACTGGAACGCGTGACCCGTGCGATGATGGCGGCCGCGCCCGCGCCAAGGGTGAAGCCCGGCAACACCAGATGCCGCCAGTCGCCCCGGCCGCTGGTGGGGAACCAGTGGAGCTGGACGGCGAAGATCAGCATGAGCATCAGGCCGAGCCAAAAGGAAGGGGTGCAGATCCCCAGCAGCGCGGCCACCATGCTGCCGTAATCCCACACCGAGTTGCGCCGGGTGGCCGCGACGATGCCGGTGACCATGCCGATCACCACCGCGATGGTGATGCTCACGGCCGTCAACTGCCAGGTGGCCGGCATGCGCAGGCCGATCTCGTAGGTGACGGGGTTGCGCGAGCGGGTGGACTTGCCCATGTTGCCGTGGAGCAGGTTGTTCAACCAGGTCAGGTACTGCTCGGGCAACGATTTGTCCAGGCCGAGATCCTGGCGAATCAGGACGAGGTCGGCCTCGGTGGCGTCCAGGCCGGCCACCATGCGCGCGGGGTCGCCGGGCACCAGGTGCAACAGCAGGAAGACCGCCACCGAGACCCCGAACAGGGTCGGGATAAGAGCTACAACGCGCCGAACAAAGTAGCCGAACACCCTGAGATTGCCTCGCTAAGCAAATTCACCGGTGCGTGCCAGGCGCCCTCTCTGGCGCCTGGCACGTAGTCAAAGCTTACTTGTACCGGCCGGTGCGCAGATAGGCGATGCCGTCCGGCTGGATCACCATGCCTTCGCACTTGGTGCTGATGCCGCCCAGCACCTGGTTGACCCACAAGAAGATCCAGGGCGCTTCTTCCATCACGATCTCTTGCGCCTTGGCGTAGGCGGCCTTGCGCTTCTCGGGATCGGCGGTCTGCAACCCGGCCTTGATCTGCGCGTCGAACTCCGGATTGTCCCAGAACGCCAGGTTGAAGGAGGCCGGCGGCCACGACTCCTTGGCGAGCAACGGTCGCAGGCCCCAGTCGGCATCGCCGGTCGAGGGGGACCAGCCGGCGTAGTTCATCATGCTCTTGTTCTCTTCGAACTTCTTGAAGCGCTCGGCGCTCAGCGTAGCGGCCTCCATCGTCACCACCTCGACGTCGAAGCCCACCTCCTTGAGCTGGGCCTGGAGCGCCACGGCCACCTGCTTGGCCTCGGTGCTCTCGGCCGCCCACAGGGTGGTCTTGAAGCCGCTGACGCCGGCCTGGGCGAGCAGCTCCTTGGCCTTCTTCAGGTCATACGGATAGGTCTTGACCGACTTGTAGCCCCAGACGCGCGGCGCCAGCGGCGAATCCACCGGCTTGCCGTAGCCGGCGAGCACCGAGTCAATGATCGCCTGCTTGTCAATGGCATAGTTGAGCGCCTGGCGCACCCGCTTGTCCTTGAACGGTTCCTTCTGCGTGTTCATCGCCACCCAGAAGGTGTAGATCGCCTCGTTCTCGGCGATGGCCACGTTCGGGTTGCCCTTCAGTTGCTTGACCTGGGCATAGGGCACGGTGTTGATGAACTGGGCGTCGCCGGCGAGCAGCATGTTGATGCGGGTGCCGGCCTCGGGCACCGGCTTGATGATGAAGCGATCCACCTTCGCGCCCTGGTCCGGGTTCCAGTAGTCGGCGAACTTCTCGACCGTCAGATGATCGCCCGGCACCCACTCGACGAACTTGTACGGCCCGGTGCCGACCGGCTTCTTGCCGAAGGCCGGCGCTTCCGCGCCCTGCTTGGCCGCGGCCGGGCTCACGATGCCGCCCGCGGGATGCGCGAAGGTCGCGATCATCGCGCCGAACGGCTCGGAGGTCGTGAACTTGACGGTGTACTCGTTCACGACTTCGGTCTTGGCGATGATCTTGTACAGGCCATAGCGCTTGAGCTTGTTGTCGGGATTGGTGACGCGGTCGAAGTTGTACTTGACGGCCTCCGCGTTGAAGGGCGTGCCGTCGTGGAACTTGACGCCCTTGCGCAGGTAGAAGGTGAAGGTGGTGGCGTCGGCCGAGGCTTCCCAGCGTTCGGCGAGCTGAGGCACCATCTCCATCTTCTCGTTGAAGCCGACCAGGCCCTCGAACATCAGCTTCTCGGGGCCATACGAGGCATTGTCGTTGGTGTCCTGGGGGTCAAGGCTCACGACGTCGGCGTATTGAGCGACGACGATCTGCTTGGGCTGCGCGGGCGGCGGGGCCGCGGTGGGCGCGGCCGGCTTGGTGGCCGCGGGCGCCTGGGTGGCCGCGGGCGCCTGAGTGGCAGCCGGCGGCGCGGCCGGGGCCGGCGTGGCAGCCGGCGCGCAGGCGGCCAGCGCGGCTGCGCCGGCGCTCAGGCCGGCCAGCCGCAAAAACGAACGACGGCTGAGACGGGTTGGACTGTTGGCCATGGCTCGGAACTCCTCCTTTTTTTGGAATAGACCGGAAACGGGTTTGGCAAAACACCACACGGCGATGGGGATATCAGCGGCATTGCTGGCAACGATGGGAATCGGTTTCAATCATACACGAAAACGGCAAGCTGGTCAAAGATGGATCGGCCGCGGTCGAATGCCCCCTTTACGCCGCCAGCAGCCGATCTACGATCTGCTGCCGATAGGCCGGCGACAGCGACTGGAAATAGGCGCTGTAGCCGGTGACCCGCACCATCAGGTCGGGGTACTTCGACGGATCTTTGTGCGCCTCCAGGATCTTCTCCTTGGAGACGATGTTCAGGTTGATCAGCGTGCCGCCCTGACGGTTGTGGGTGCGGATCAGCGCCTCGAGCGCCTCCAGGCCGCCGGCCTCCTTCAAGAGCCGCGCGTCCACATCGAGCTGCAGCGGCGCAGAGTTGCCCCAGCCCGGTTGCACAGCCGCCACGGCCGAGGCCTTGGCGGTCAATGCGGCGCCGCCGCCGGGCAGGAAGCCCGGATCGGGGTTGGCGCTGTGGGAGATGGGCGCGCCGGCGTGGCGGCCGTTGGGCGTGGCGCCCAGGTCCGCGCCGTATTGGGCGATGCCGCCGTGCGAAAAGAGGCCGGGGATGATCGTATAGCCGAGCGGGGTCGGCGTGCCGCGCACGAGCCGGGTATAGGTCTCGGCGATGCGCTTCGCCCATCCATCGGCGCGGGTGCCGCCCGCGCCGAAG
Source organism: Anaerolineae bacterium (assembly GCA_034434235.1). Taxonomy (GTDB): domain Bacteria; phylum Chloroflexota; class Anaerolineae; order CG2-30-64-16; family CG2-30-64-16; genus CAKZKT01. The sequence continues at coordinate 30,413 of DAOTZV010000182.1, read as the reverse complement.
CGCGGGATGTTCTTGAGCATCAGCCGCACGTGTTCCGCGCCGGCGTAATCGTTGCGCAGGTGTTCGGCCAACTGCTCCCACGTCAGCCGCTTCTCGATCACCACCCGCTGCTCGATGGCCGCGAACGAGTCGGCCACGGTCGCCAGGCCCAGGCCATCGGCGGTCAGGAAGTAGATGTCCACCCCGCCGGCCGCCGCATCCAGCCCGCGCTCGATCGGCCCGTGACAGAACAGATTCAACACGATCTCGATCAGGTTGTCGGCGTGATGTTGCATGTGCCAGTCGAAGCCCTCTTTGAGCACCCGCACCGAGATCGCCAGATGTTCCACGTAGCGCCGCCACAGTTCATCCATGGTGCGCGGGGCCGCGGGGTCGTCCACCAGCTCGTAGAAGGCCAGCAGAAACGGCGCGACGAGGCATTGCCGCGTGACATCCTGATGGCAGTACTCGATGCCCGGCAGCGCGGTCCAGTTGCAGCCCACCTTCGCGCGCAGCCGGGCGAGCTGGATCGGCACGCCGTTGCGCGCATAGCCCTCGTCCAGGCCCTTCGCACACGAGATGCTCGGCCCGGTACCGTCCTCCAGGTTATAGATCAGCGCCTGGCGCAAGAGGCCCGGATCGAGGCCATCGTGCAGGCGGATCGCCAGGTTCGACGGGATCTTCAGCAGATGCGCGGCCTCCAGGATCAGGTACGACATGCGGCTGGTGACATCGTGCCCATCGGCCGCGGGGCCGCCGATCTGCGAGTAGTGCGTATCGTTGAAGAAGAGGCTGGCGATGAACCAGAGCACCATCTCGTCGTCTATGATGCCGGCCGCGACATCCGCTTCGTAGTACGGCCGCAACAGCTCGTCGAGCTGGCCCAGCGCGCCGCCGTGATACCACATGCGATCCACCGCCTGGAACCAGGCCAGGAACTGACACGCCTCGCGCAGGGTGCGCGGGGGGCCGTGCACCAGGTGTTCGTTCATCTCCGCGATGGCTTCGTAGTTGGCGCGCACTTCGGGGTCCGGTTCGGCCGCGGCCCGCGCGCGGGCATACGTCACGTGGCGGCCGATCCAGTTCTGCACGCCGAGCACGAAGTCCTCTTCCGCGTCGTAGAACGCGGTGTCGGCCGGCCGGTTGCGAGCGCGATAGTAGCGGATCTTGTCCAGCAGGCCGCCCCATCCCAGCTCCAGGCCGATGCGCATGTCGGGGCCGAAGTGGTTCATCGCGCCGATGCCGGTGGCCATGAAATGATATTTCTTGTGATAAGGGTACAGATGCGTGGGCCGATCCTCCGGCCGCCATCCCCCGACGCCCGGCAACGTCGTGATCCACGCGCCGGCGAGCGCGCTCATGGGGTGGATGTACACCGGATGCACCTCCAGCCAGCGCCGGAAGTTCTGGCCGATGCAGCGCGCGCCGTACGATCCGCCGTCGGGGTGATTGCTGATGCGCTCGAAGGGGATCGGGTCGGGCCAGGGGATGTTGCCGTGGTCGTCCACGTCGTGGTAGCCGTCGCGGGCCAGCTTGGCCGCGTTGAACTCCAGCTTGGTGCGGGTCAGCGCGGCGATCCGCTCGCGATAGGGAATGCGAGGCGCTGGAAGCATGGACACGGACCTCCACACGTTCTGCTTACGAAATAAATTTCGCAATACTTGTAGCTCAAGTTCCCCTGATCGTCGGGATGCCCCGGCCGACGAACAGTTGCCGAAAGCTCTCCATCGCTTCGTCCGAAGGCGGCTTGAGATCGCGCGCCGGATAGGCGCGGCCCAGGCTCTCGTACTTGCCGCCGCCCAGGTGGTGGAACGGCAACAGCTCGACGGGCGGCACATGGTCCAGGCCGGCCAGGAAGTCGGCGATCCGGCCGAGCTCCTCCTCGTTCGCATTGAAGCCGGGCACGACCGGGATGCGCACCCACATCGTCGCGCCGGCGGCCGCGAGCCGGCGCACGTTGTCCAGGATGCGCCGATTGCCCGTCCCCGTGCCCGCTCGATGCGTCCCCTCGTCGAACGCCTTCACGTCCACCAGGAACAGATCGGTGTACGGCAACAGGGCGGCCAGCGTTTCCCACGGCACGTGACACGCGGTGTCCACCGCGGTATGCAACCCGCGCTCCTTGCAGCCGGCCAACAGGGCCGCCAGGAAGTCGCTTTGCAGCGTCGGCTCCCCGCCGGAGAAGGTCACGCCGCCGCCGGAATCCTCGTAATACAGCCGATCCTTTTCGATTTCCGCCAGCACTTCGGCCACCGACAGGCGCTTCGCCTTGATGATCAGCGCGCCCGCGTAGCAGGTATCCACGCACGCGCCGCACATGCGACACAGATCGCGCACGTAGACCCGTCGGCCGTCCACGAGCAGTTGCGCGGCCTGCGCACAGGTCGAGACGCACAACCCGCACGCGATGCAGCGATCGGGGAAAAACTGAATGACCGGCCCCGCATCCTGCGATTCCGGATTGTGGCACCAGAAGCAACGCAGGTTACATCCCTGGAGGAAGACGGTCGTGCGGATGCCGGGACCGTCGTGGATCGAAAAGCGCTGAATGTCGAAGACCCAGCCGTCCATCACACGCCGGCCTCGCGGAACGCCGCGGCCACGATCGCCTGCGCCTCTTCCTGGATGCGGCGCAGATGGTCCACGCCCCGGAAGCTTTCGGCGTAGATCTTGTAGACGCTTTCAGTGCCCGAGGGCCGGGCCGCGAACCAGCCGTTGGCGGTCACCACTTTCAGGCCGCCGATGGGCGCGTCGTTGAAGGGCGCGCGCGTCAGCTTGGCCAGGATCGGCTCGCCGGCCAGCTCGGTGGCGCTCACCTGGGCCGGCGAGAGGTTGCTCAACACCGCCTTCTGCCGCGCATTGGCCGGCGCATCTATGCGTTCGTAGACCGCCGCGCCGAACCGCGCCTCCAGATCCCGATAGTGTTCGCCCGGATCCTTGCCCGTCACGGCCGTGATCTCGGCCGCGAGCAGGTCCATGATGAAGCCGTCCTTGTCGGTCGTCCAGGCCGTGCCGTCCAGTCGCAGGAAGGACGCGCCGGCGCTCTCCTCGCCGCCGAAGCCGAAGGAGCCGTCCAGCAGGCCATCCACGAACCACTTGAAGCCGACCGGCACTTCGGCCAGCGGACGGCCGACGGCCGCGGCCACGCGGTCGATCATCGAGCTGGAGACGAGCGTCTTGCCCACGGCCGCGTCGGGCCGCCAGCCGGGCCGATTGCGGAAGAGATACCAGACCGCCACCGCCAGGTAGTGGTTCGGGTTCATCAACCCGGCACCGGGCGTGACGATGCCATGGCGGTCGAAGTCGGTGTCGTTGCCGAACGCGATGTCGAAGCGATCCTTCAGTCCGATCAGCCCGGCCATCGCGTAGGGCGACGAGCAATCCATGCGGATCTTGCCGTCCCAATCCACGGTCATAAAGGAGAAAGTGGGGTCCACCATCGGGTTGACCACCTCGATGTTCAGGCCGTACATCTCGGCGATCGGGCCCCAGTAGGCCACGCCCGAGCCGCCCAGCGGATCCGCGCCGATCTTCAGGCCGGCGGCTGCGATGGCATCCAGGCGGATCACGTTCCTCAGATCGCGGACGTAGGGCGTGATGTAGTCGTACATGTGGGTCGTCTCGGCCCGCAACGCCCGACCCACCGGCATGCGCTTCACGCCCTTCAGATCGGCGCGCAGGAGCTCGTTGGCCCGCTCCTGGATGCGGCGGGTGGTTTCGGGCGCGGCCGGGCCGGCCGACGGCGGATTGTACTTGAAGCCGCCGTCGGCCGGCGGATTGTGCGACGGGGTGATGACCACGCCGTCGGCCAGCCGCGCCGAGCGGCCCCGGTTGTAGCTCAGGATGGCGTGCGAGATCACCGGCGTGGGGGTATAGCCCAGGCCGGTTTGCACCATCACTTCGACGCCGTTGGCGGCGAACACTTCGAGCGCGGTATAGAGGGCCGGCTCGGAGAGGGCATGGGTGTCCATGCCGATGAAGAGCGGCCCGCTGATCCCCTGCGCCCAGCGCAGCTCGCAGATGGCTTGAGAGATGGCGAGGATGTGGGCTTCGTTGAAGCTGCATTCGAGCGACGTGCCGCGATGCCCCGATGTGCCGAACGCCACCAGGTTCGCCGGCTCCCGGGGGTCTGGCCGGTCGGTATAATAGGCCGCGACGAGCCGCGGCACGTTGATCCGCAATTCGTGGGGAGCCGGCTGGCCGGCAAGAGGATGTAGCGGCATGGAGCTTCACTCCGTTCAAAGATCGGACTTGCGCACTTCTGGCTCGCAGGAGGTCTGCGCCCATAGGCATCAAGCTAACGGCCCTCCGGCGGGCTGGCGTGGCCGCCGAACGCCGCTGCGCAACACCATCGGGTCTTAACCGGCCGCCGATTTGACCCGCGCGAAGACGTTCTGCAGGCTCATGGCGAGCATCTCATCGCCCGAGATCCAGATCTTGCCGGCATAATACATGGACTCTCCGATGTAAGGATTGGCCCACAGCTTCTCGAAGTCGGCCGCGCTCACCGTGATCGTGCAGTCGGCGCGCTGACCGGACGCCGGCTCGATCTTGGGGCCGGTGCGCGAGAGGTCGAGGAACCACTGGCCGCCCCCTTCGCCGGTGATGTTGAAGATGTACTTCGCGCCCACCCGTCGGGCCGCCTCTGCGTTGGCTTCCAGCCAGGCCGGAAAATCGGTGTTGAACAGCTTCGCGATGTCCATAGAAGTCCCTCCCTGAAGTGTGGGTAAACAGTCTCAGTAGATCACAATTTTGCTGCTCCAAGCCGGTCTGTGACCGGCGGTCGGGGGTCACAGACCCCCTCTGAGCTTGAATCTGTGATCTACTGAGTCTACAAAGTACAGTGTAGTGCAAAATCGCGGCCTTCGTCAAATTCGCAAAGGCATTTTTCAGGGGTTTGCTTCGCCTGGGCGATGGTGCTACAATGCCCAAAACGGTTGCAGACCTTTCCAAGATTCAGGAGCCTCTCATGAACCAGACGAACATCATCCTTCACACTGCATTTCAGATCGGGTCGGTTGACCCGCGCATCTTCGGCGGCTTTCTGGAGCACATGGGCCGCGCGGTGTATGAGGGGGTCTACGATCCACAGTCGAAGCATGCGGATGCCGACGGCTTTCGCACGGACGTACTGCAAGCCCTGAAACGCCTGCGGATGACTGCGATGCGCTATCCGGGCGGCAACTTCGCCTCGGGCTATCACTGGCTGGACGGCGTCGGGCCGAAGGCCAATCGGCCCGCGGTGCGCGAGCTGGCCTGGCAGAGCATCGAGCCGAACCAGTTCGGCACCGACGAATTCATCACGCTGTGCCGGCGGATGGGCTGGACCCCGATGCTCACGGTCAACCTGGGCACCGGCACGCCCGAAGAGGCCCGCAACTGGGTAGAGTACTGCAACTGTCCGCCGGGCACGAAGTTCGCCGATCTGCGCGCGGCCAACGGCCACCCCGAGCCGCACGGCGTGAAGTTGTGGTGCCTGGGCAACGAGATGGACGGCCCCTGGCAGCTCGGCCACGTGCCGGCCGACCACTATGCCATCCGCGCGCAGCAGGCCGCCAAGATGATGAAGGACGTGGACAGGAGCATCGAAACGGTGGTCTGTGGTTCGTGCACGACCGGCCTGCCGACCTATATGGAATGGGATCGCCAGGTGCTGGAGTACATCGGCGACTACGCCGACTACATCAGCCTGCACCGCTACGTGGGCAATCGCGACGGCGACACGGCCGACTATCTGGCGATCACCAACTCGATCGATCGCCAGATCGAGGAGATGGATGCCGCGTGTCGTTTCGTCCAGGCGAAGCGGCGAAGCAAAAAGCGGCTTTATCTGTGCTTCGACGAATGGAACGTCTGGTACAAGAACCGGCAGATGGACGGCGCGGGCCAGTTTGCGCCGCACCTCATCGAGGAAATCTACAACCTGGAGGACGCGCTCGTCGCGGCCGGCTTCCTGAACAGCTTCATCCGCCACGCCGACGTGGTGAAGATCGCCAACATCGCGCAGATCGTCAACGTCATCGCGCCGCTCCTGACGCGGGGCGATGACCTGTTGATCCAGTCCATCTTCTATCCGTTCGAGATGTACGCCAAACGTCGGGATGGCGTCGCCTTGCGCACGGTGGTGCAGGGGCCGGAATACGAAGGCAAGACGAACGGCCGCGTGACCTTCGTGGATGCCAGCGCGATCCTGGGCCAGGGCGTGGTGCACGTCTTCGCCACCAACCGATCCACCGATGCGCCGGCCGTCGTCCAGGTGCATCTGGCCGACCGCGACATCGCTCGCCTGGACAGCGCCGAGCTGCTCACCGGGCCGGACGCCCAGGCCGCCAACAGCTTCGAGCAGCCCGACCTGGTGGTCGCGCGGCCGTTCGCCGACGTGCGCATCGCCAACGGCAAGGCCAGTTGCGAGCTGCCGCCGCTGTCGGTGGCCGCGTTCACGTTTCGGTTGGGGTGACGTGCCATCCACCGTAAGACGAAATGAATTTGAATTTCGTCTTACGGTGGATGGGCGTATTGTCCGCGAACGCATACAGGGAGAGACTTATGCGCGACGATGGACGGCGCAGCGACCAGTTGCGGCCGGTGAGGCTGGAGATCGGTTATACCAGGTGGGCCGAGGGCTCGGCGCTGGTGACCCAGGGCAATACGGTGGTGTTGTGCAACGCCACGATAGACGAGCAGCTTCCGCCCTGGATGTTGCGCAATCACGAGGAGGGCGGGTGGGTCACCGCCGAATATGCGATGTTGCCGCGCAGCACCCTGGTGCGCACCCCGCGGGAGACGACGCCCCAGCCGCGCACCCAGGAGATCCGTCGGCTGATCGGCCGCAGCCTGCGCGCGGCCGTGGACCTGAAGCTGCTGGGCAGGCGCCAGATCATCGTGGATTGCGACGTGCTCCAGGCCGATGGCGGGACGCGCACGGCCGCGATCACCGGCGGCTACGTGGCGTTGGCGCTGGCGTTGCGCAAGCTGGTTGCAGGCGGCTATGTGCCCCCGGAGGTGTTTCTGGCGCCGGTAGCGGCCGTCAGCGTGGGGGTGGTGGACGGCGAGCCGCTGCTCGACCTGTGTTACGAGGAAGACCTGCGCGCCGAAGTGGACCTGAATGTGGTGATGAACCGCGATGGCCGTTATGTCGAATTGCAGGGTACGGCCGAGCACAAGCCGTTCGACCGGGCGATGCTGAATCGCCTCCTCGATCTGGCCGCGGGCGGCATCGGAGACCTGTTGCGCCTGCAGGCCGAGGCGTTATCATGAAGAGCCCACACCAGACCAGGACGGCCGCCGCGCGATGGGTGCCTGGCGGTGTGCTTTTCAGCGGCGCATTGGTCGTGGGCGCCGCTTGCCGCGGGCGCTTTTTACCTGCCACAACCTGGGCGTGGAGAGCGTCGGGCTATCGGCCGACCGCCGTCTGTATCTGAGCAATCCATACTACCAGTTGCGCGAGGCGATTGCCTCGCTGCGCGCCTGGTGGGATGTCAAGATCGCCCGGCCCAAACCGGTGCTGGGGGCAAAAGAGAACATGGGATTGTAGCCATCACGTGCCGGGCGCGTCAGTAAGTGCCCGGCATGTCGGAGATCGGGAGCCATTATGACACTATTAACGCGTGAACAAGCCTGGGATTTGGTTTGCGAGTGGATTCAGAGCGAAAGCTTACGCAAGCATGTGCTGGCAGTCGAAGCGGCCATGCGCGGCTATGCACGGCGCTTCGGCGAGGATGAGGAGCTGTGGGGCATTACCGGCCTCATCCACGACCTGGACTTCGAGCGGTATCCCGACATGGACGATCCGGTGAACGGCCACCCGCGCACCGCGCTGCGGCTGTTCCGCGAGATGGGATTGCCGGCCGAGCTGATCCACGCGGTAGAGGGGCACGCGCCTTTCCTGGGCGTGCCGCGCACGACCCGCATGGATTCGGCCCTCTACGCCTCCGACGAACTAACCGGGTTGATCATGGCCGTGGCCTATGTCCGGCCGAGCAAGGACATCCGCGATGTCGAGGTCAGCTCGGTCAAAAAGAAATGGAAGGACAAGCTCTTCGCGGCCGCGGTCAATCGGGCCGACATCGAACAGGGCGCGCGGGAGCTGGGCCTGGACATCTGGGAGCACGTCGGGATCGTGCTGGAGGCGATGAAGGGGATCGCGGCCGAGCTGGGCCTGGACGGCCGGCTGGCAAAGCCTTGACCCGATCGGCTTTCAAGCAGCAGCGCACGGCCATGACATGTCCGTGCTACCGTTCGGTGTTCCCTGAAGCAGGCTGAAAGCCGGCCAGGAACGCTGGCCGGCCGCTCCGGCGCTGGAGCACCCGGCCAGACGCAAAAAAGCACTTGCAAGCAGGGGGGCTTTATGTTATACTTTGCAATAGCCAAGCTGGTTGAGACCCATGAACCGGAGCGGTTGCGATACGATTGATCGGCAGGTAGACGATGTTGAAATTGAAGGATGAAGAAGTCTTGCATATTCTGGAAGAGCAGCTTCCGGAGATGATCGAACGCGACCCCGATCTGGAACGTCGCGCGTTCCGTGCTTTTCTGCGGGTTTTCACCACCAAAGAAGAGACGGCGGCGATCCTTGCGGAAATGCGGGAGTTTCGCGGCGAATTCAGACGCTTCAGCGCCAAGACAGATCAACGCTTCGAGCAGATCGACCAACGCTTCGAGCAGATCGACCGGCGCTTCGAAGAGATTGATCGGCGCTTCGAGCAGATCGACCGGCGCTTCGAAGAGATTGATCGGCGCTTCGAGCATGTAGATCAGCGCTTCGAAGAGGTGGATCGGCGCCTCGAAGGCCTGCAACAAGAAATGAGCGATCTGCGCGATTGGGTTGAGGGCGTTGTCGGAGGGTTGCAGCGGCGTTCGGGCCGCCGGCTGGAGGATGTGGTGGCCGGCGCGTTGCGGGTCGCCTTGCGTCGGCCCGACATCAAGCCCGATCAGCTTCGGCTGCGCCAGAGAATGGTGGACGAAAAGGGCGTGGTTGGCCTCCCGGGGCAACGGCGATTCGAGATAGATATCCTTGCTCAGGATGGTCAGATCTCGGTCTTTGAAGTGAAAAGTTACTGCGAGTGGGAAGATATAGATCGGCTACACGAGAAAGTGGCCTTCGTACAGGCGTTGAATCCGGGCGTCAAGGTGGAGGGCATCATGATCGCCATGAGCATCGGCGATGAGGTGCGGGAACGCTGCCAGGAACTCGGCATCACGCTCGTCTATCACGGTGATTGAGGCGCACAGCGGCACATCATCCCGGCGCGGCTCGACCGACGAGGGCCGAACATGTTGGCTGTGATTTCAGGCCGATCGTGGCCCGCCCCTGAAGAGGGGGCGGGCGTTTTGTTTTATACGAGGCGTTCCTCCCGCGTCTATCCGCGCTCCCCGCGCACGTAGGGCGTGCCCAGCGCGGCCGGCGCGCCGATGCGTTTTCTCATCGCCTCGCGTGAACCGATGAAAAGGATCAGGATCACGAGGGCATACGGCAACATCTGGAGGAAGAAGCCCAGCTTCGGCATGTAGTAGAAGGGATTGGCCAGGCCGAGCAGCGTCTGCGGCCCCTGCAGGTCCAGGATCAGACGGCGGACCGCGCCGAACATATACGCGCCGGCGAGCGCCCGCCACGGATCCCACTGAGCGAAGATCACCAGGCCGATGGCGATCCACCCCTGGCCCGAAGTGGTCAGCTCGCTGAACCAGCCGGGCGATACCGCCAGGCTGATCGTGGCGCCGGCCAGTCCGGCCAATACGCCGCCGACGAAGACATACTGATAGCGCAGGCGATAGACGTTGATGCCGAGCGCATCGGCCGCAGCCGGATATTCGCCCACTGCGCGCAGATGCAACCCGGGCCGCGTCCGATTGATGTAGAACCAGACGGCCGGCGTCAACAAATAACCCACATACACCATCACGCTGTGATTGGTGAAAAAGATCGGCCCGATGATCGGAATGCTGCTCAGGATCGGCACGGTGTACGAAGGCAACAACGCCACGGTGCCGGCCTTGCTCAATCCCTCGCCCAACACCAGGCTCAACCCGATCCCCATGAAGTTCGTCGCCAGGCCGCTCACCACCTGGTCGGCCTGAAAGCTGATCGTCACCAGCGCATGAAGCAGGCTCAGCGCGCCGGCCGCCAGCATCGCGAAAAGGACGCCCAGCCACGGCTGGCCGATCAGGACGGCCGTCTTGTACGCCGTCATCGCGCCGATCAGCATCATCCCCTCGACGCCCAGGTTCATGACGCCGGACCGCTCGGCCAGGATCTCGCCGACGGTCGCGAAGAGGAGCACGGTGCCGGTGGCCACGCCGGCCTGGAGGACGATGATCCAGTCAATCATTCGGCACCTCGCCGCACGATCCGCACCCGATAGCGCAGCAGGACATCACTGGCGATCACGCAGAAGAGGATGACGCCTTGAAGCATGCGCGGCACGCCCGAAGGCTGGATCTCGCGGCCGGCCAGGATCAGGCCGCCGAACAGGACCGAGACCAATACCACCGCGAACGGATTGAGCTTGGCCAGCCAGGCGACGATGATGCCCGTGAAGCCGTAGCCGGGCGAGATCGCGCCCTGGAGCCGATGGACCACGCCGGCGATCTCCGACATGCCGGCCAGTCCGGCCAGCCCGCCCGAAAGCATCATCACCAGCACGGTGTTGCGCACCATGTTCACGCCCGCGTAATGCGCCGCGCGCGGATTGTCGCCGATCAGCCGGATCTCATAGCCCCAGCGGCTGCGTTGCAGGATGAACCATACCAGCACGGCCGCGATCAGGCCGAACAAGAAGCCCAAATGCAGCGTCAGGCCGGCGAAGGCTTCTACAGCGCCGGCGTAATCGGTCAGCCGCGGCAACCAGGCGTTCTTCGGGAAAACGGGGGACATCTGGAAGCCCCCCTCGCTCCACGCGCCGAACACCCAATAGAGCACCCACGAGACGGCGATGTAGTTCATCATCAGGGTGGTGACCACTTCGTTGACGTTCAACCTGGCCCTCAGATAGCCGGGCAACCAGGCCCACAGCGCGCCACAGGCGAAGCCCGCCAGCGCCATGACGAACAACATGAGCGGTCGCGGCGCGGTCTTGGGGAGCAAGGGGATCAAGACCACCGCGCTGGCACCCCAGGCGCCCAGGAAGAACTGCCCCTCTGCGCCGATGTTCCACAGCCGCATCCGAAACGCCAGCGCGCACGCCAGTCCCACCAGGATGAGCGGGGTCGCTTTGACCAGCGTATCGTTCAGCACGCCCACGCTGCCGAACGCGGCCTTGAAGATATGTTGATACGAGCGAATCGGATCGCCGCCCGCCAGCGCGATGATCCCGCCGCCGATCACGAAGGCCAGGATCAGCGCGCCGGCCGATGTAACAGCGCCCAGCCAGCGCGGCACTTCGAGGCGCGGCTCGACGCGCAGGGTGAAGGGCACGCGCAACCCCGTTGCGGTCGTTTCAGTCATGGCCATCGGTTCCTCACTCAGCGGCAGGGGTGATCTGAGCCTGTTCCAGCTTCTGGCCGGCCATCATCAGGCCGAGCTGTTCCAGGGTGGTCTCCTCGGGCTTCACTTCGCCCATGATCTCGCCTTCATACATCACGATGATGCGATCGGAGAGCGACATCAACTCGTCGAGCTCCTCGGAGATGAGCAGGATGGCCGTGCCGCGGCTGCGCTCGTTGAGCAGCACGCGTTGCACCGCCTCGATCGCGCCCACGTCGAGCCCGCGCGTCGGCTGCACCGCGACGATCAGCTTTGGTCCGGCCGACATCTCGCGCGCCAGGATGGCCTTCTGCAGGTTGCCGCCCGACAGCAGCCGCGCCTGGACATCCACCGACGGCGCGATGATGTCGTAATCTGTCTTGAGCTTCTCGGCCTGCTGGCGGATCACGGGGCGGTTGAGCACCCAGCCGTCGGAGACCGGCGGCAACCGATAGCTCTTCATGATCAGGTTGTCGGCCACGCTCAGGCCGGGCGCAGTGCCCACGCCCGTGCGGTCTTCCGGCACGTGGGCGATCTGCTGCGCGATGGCCGCGGCCGGCGACCGGTTGGCGATGTCCTGGCCGTTGATGAGCACCCGGCCGCGGCGACACTTGCGCAGGCCGGTGATCACCTGGGCCAGCTCGCTTTGTCCGTTGCCGGCCACCCCCGCCACGCCGACGATCTCGCCGCTGCACACCTCAAGCGAAAGCCCCTTCAGGGCCGGCAGGCCGCGATCGCTGTCGGCCCAGATGTCTTCGATGCGCAACACCACCTCGCCCCGCCGGGCCGGCGGCTTCTGCACGGTGAACACCACCTCGCGGCCGACCATCAACTGCGCAAGCTGACGCTTGGTCACCGACCGGGCGTCCAGCCCGGCGGCAGTCACCCGGCCATGTTGCAACACGGTGATCCGATGGGCGATGGCGAGCACCTCGTCCAGCTTGTGGCTGATGAAGACGATCGAATGTCCGCTGGCGACCATGCCGCGCAGGGTGACGAACAGCTCTTCGACCTCTTGCGGGGTCAACACCGCGGTCGGCTCGTCCATGATGAGCACCCGCGCGCCGCGGTAGAGCATCTTGAGGATCTCCACGCGCTGCTGTTCGCCGACCGACAACTGCCAGATCTTGGCCTTGGGGTCCACCTTCAGGCCGTAGCGGGCTTGCAGCTCCAGGATCTGGCGGTCCAGCTCGGCCAGGCGGAGGAAGAAGCGCGGGGTATCCAGGCCGAGGACGATGTTCTCGGTGACGGTCTGCGAAGGGACCAGCATGAAGTGTTGATGGATCATGCCGATGCCGGCGGCGATGGCATCGCGCGGGGAGTTGAAGTGGACGCGCTGGCCGTTCACCAGGATCGTGCCCTGGTCGGGCCGATAGAGGCCGGCCAGGATGTTCATCAAGGTGCTCTTGCCCGCCCCGTTTTCGCCGAGCAAGGCATGCACCTCGCCCTGGCGCAGCACGAAGTCCACGTGATCGTTGGCCAGGACGCCGGGAAACCGTTTGACGATGCCGTGCATCTCCACGGCGTTCACGGGTTCGGGCATCAGAACCTCGCGAGGATCACATGCCGGTAGGCGAAGACCACATGCCGGTAGATCGGCAGCCGACTCAATCGGCTCGCCGATCTACCGCCCTACCAGCTACCAGCTTCTAGCTTCCAGCTTATTGTTTCGGCAGCTCCGCGGTGATGCCCTCGGCCCACCAGTACATGCAGTACTTGCACTTCAGGCCCTCGGCGCCGGGCGGGAACTGATCCAGGTCGGCTTGCTGCATCTTCTCGCCCTTGGGCACGATCACCTTGCCCTTGTTGTCCTTGATCTCGCCGGCGAAGACATCGAAGCGGGTGAACTCGCCCTTCAGCATCTTGGCCAGCAGATCCTTGACATCCTTGATGACCTCGGGCGGCAGATCCTCCATGCCCTTCGTCAGCTTCTGGCCTTCCATCAGGCCGTAGATGCCCAGGCCGCCGGAATCCGCGTCGAAATACTGCCACCCCGGCTTGTAGGTGCCGGCCTGGACTTTCTTGGTGATGTCGGCATAGATGGGGCCCCAGTTCCAGTACGGTGCGGTGAGGCAGCGCTCCACCTTGCAGGAGCCCACCCAGTCATAGGTGACGCCCCACTTGCCCTTGGCCTGCGCCACATCGGCCACGGCCGGCGTATCCGCGCCGGTGAAGACCACCTGCGCGCCGGCATCGAATAGCGATTCGGCGGCCTGCTTCTCGATGACCGGATCGTGCCAGGTGTTGATCCAGCGCACGTCCATGGTGCACTCCGGGCACGTCTTCTTCATGCCGAGCGCGATGGCGTTGCCCAGGCGCAGCTCTTCGGGAATGGGGAAGGTGGCCATGTAGCCGAGCTTGGGGTTGCCGTCCTTCTTGGCCCGCGCGCCGGCGATCATGCCGGCCAGGTATTTCATGTCTTCCATCGCGCCGAACAGGTTGCCGAAGTTCTTCTCGTTGGACTTATAGCCGCTGATGTGGACGAACATGACCTTGGGGAACTCGTTGGCGACCGTCTCCATCGGATCCATGAAGCCGAACGAGGTGCCGAAGATCAGGTTGAAGCCCTTGCGGGCCAGGCTGCGGAACACCTGCTCCGAGTCGGTGCCCTCGGGCACGTTCTCGACGTAGGCGACATTCACGTTGGGCACATTGGCCTTGATGTACTCGAGGCCTTCGTAGTGGGCCTGGCTCCAGCCGCCGTCATCGTGCGGGCCGATCAAGACCATGGCGACGTTGAACTTGCCCTGGACGACATCGGGGATCTGCAAGGCCGGCTTCTCCGGGGCCTTGGTCGGTTCGGCCGCCTTCGGCGCTTCCGGCGCCTTGGTCGGCTCGGCCTTGGCGGCCGGCGCAGGCGCGGGCGTGGGGGCGGGCGCGCAGGCGCCCACGATGAGAGACAGGACGGTCAACAGGGCCACCAGGCCCCAAAAGCGTTTGTGCAACATGGTGCTCCTCCTTCTGGGTGACATGCGGAATTTGAATCGTCGGCAAACGGGGAAAGACACGGAAATCGGTCGCTCGATCACCACCTTTCTGTCGGAGTACAATCTGCCATGCGTGAATCGGCCGGTACCGCTGAGATTACAATCGCTATTCTAGCCGAAAGCTGCATTTCTGCAAATGACTGGCATCATGTGGATGTGGTATAATCGGTCAAATCGCATGTGTTGAGGTTGCACAAGCCTCTGGCTTGTGGCCCTTTCGGCCTGTGCAAGCCTCTGGCTTGCGGCACGGGTATCTCTTCGCGACAGGAGGCGTCATGGAACTGAATGGCCTGATACGCGTGGCGCGGGGCGACGCGCCGGCCGATCTGGTGTTGCGCAACGCGCAACTGGTGAACGTTTATTCGGGCGAGATCTACCCCACCGATGTGGCGATCTACAACGCCCGCATCGCCGGCATCGGTCCCGGCTACGAGGGACAGCGCGAGATAGACCTGGCCGGCAGCTACCTGGCGCCCGGCCTGATAGACGCGCACGTCCACATCGAAAGCTCGATGGTGGGCGTGCGCCAGTTCGCGGCCGCGGTCGTGCCGCGCGGAGTCACCTCGGTCATCGCCGATCCGCACGAGATCACCAACGTGTTGGGGCTCGACGGCATCCGTTACATGTTCGATCAGGCGAAATACGGCCAGCTCAGCATGTTCGTGATGGTGCCTTCGTGCGTCCCGGCCACCCACATGGCGACCGCCGGCGCATATCTGGAGGCGAAGGACATCGCCGCGCTGCAAAACGACCGCTGGGTGCTCGGCCTGGGCGAGATGATGAACTACCCGGGGGTGGTCAACGAAGACCCGAACACGCTGGAGAAGATCGAGGCGTTCAAGAGCCGGGTGCTCGATGGCCACGCGCCCGGCCTGACGGGCAAGGCGCTGAATGCCTACCTGGCCGCCGGCATCGGCTCGGATCACGAATGCACGACCGTAGAGGAGGCACGCGAGAAACTGCGCCTGGGCATGTACGTCCTCATTCGAGAGGCCACCAACGCGCACAACCTGGGCGAGCTGTTGCCGCTCCTCTCCTGCGACAACGCGCGGCGCATCTGCTTCTGCACCGACGACCGCCACCCGGCCGACCTGCTGGACGAAGGGAGCGTGGATCACCTGGTGCGCGCGGCCATTCGCGGGGGCGTGGATCTGGTGACGGCGATCCGCATGGCGACCCTCAACACGGCCGAATGGTTCCGCCTCTACGATCGCGGGGGCATCCGGCCCGGCAGCCGCGCCGACCTGATCGTGTTCGACGATCCCCAGGAGTTTCGCGTGCGCCTGGTGATCCGCAGCGGCCAGATCGTGGCCGAAAACGGCCGGTTGTTGCCTTTCGATCTGCCCGATCGGCCTTCTTATCTGCGCGGTTCGATGAACGTCAACTGGCACACGGTAGACTTCACCATCCCGGCCGAAGGGCGCTATGCGCACGTCATCGGCGCGGTGCCCGATAGCCTGATCACCGAAGACCGCATCCTGGAGATCCCCACGGCTTCGGGCTTCGCCGTGCCCGATATCGAGCGCGATATCCTCAAGATGGCCGTGATCGAGCGGCACATGGCGACCGGCCGGGTGGGCAAGGGGTTCGTGCAGGGATTGGGATTGCGCCGGGGCGCGATCGCGTCCACCATCGCGCACGACCATCACAACCTGGTGGTCGCGGGCACCGACAACATCTCGCTCTCCACCGCGGCCGGCGCCATCGCGGACATGGGCGGCGGATTGGCCGTAGCCGACGGAGTGCGCATCCTGGCCCGCCTGCCGCTGCCGGTCGCCGGGCTGATGTCCAACCGGCCGATCACCGAGGTGCGTCGCCAGCTCGACGAGGTCATCGAGGCCGCGCGTAGCCTGGGCACGGCCCTCCATGATCCTTTCATGACCCTCAGTTTCCTGGCGCTGGAGGTGATCCCGCATCTAAAGCTGACGGACATGGGGCTGGTAGACGTGGATCAATTCAAGTTCGTGCCGTTGTGGGTGGAATAGGAGGTGTTCCGATGCTTGACTTCACCCTCTCCGCAGAGCAAGAGATGATCCGCGACACGGCGCGGCGGTTCGCGCAAAAGGAAATCTTGCCCGCCGCCGAGCACTACGACCGCAGCGACGAATACCCCTGGCCCATCATCAAGAAGGCGCAGAAGCTGGGCTTGCTCAGCTCCAACATCCCGCCGGAATACGGCGGCCCGGGATTGGGCGTGCTGGAAGAATGTCTCATCAACGAGGAACTGGCCTGGGCGTGCTCGGGCATCCAGACGGCGATCATGCTGAACAACCTGGCCGCCTGGCCGATCCTGTTGGCCGGCACCGAGGAGCAGAAGCAACGATACCTGCCGCGCCTGACTGACGGCGGCGAACTGGCCGCCTACGCGCTCACGGAACCCGCGGCCGGCTCCGATGTGGCGGGCATCCAGGCGACCGCGGTGCGCCGCGGCGACGAGTACATCCTGAACGGCACCAAGACCTGGATCACCAACGCGCCGGTCGCCAGCTTCTTCGTCGTGTTCGCCAAGACCGATCCGGCCGCGCGGCACCAGGGCATCACTGCGTTCATCGTGGAGCGCGACCGGCCCGGGGTCGCCTGCGGCAAGCCGATCCCGAAGATGGGCCAACACGCGGCCTGGACGGGCGAGATCGTCCTGGAGGATGTCCGCGTCCCGCTGGAAGCGCGTTTGGGGGGCGAAGGGGAAGGCTTTCTGCTCGCCATGCGCGTCTTCGACCACTCCCGGCCGCCGGTGGCCGCGGCAGCCGTCGGCGTGGCCCGCCGGGCGCTCGAGGAGGCGCTGCGCTACGCCCAGGAGCGCCGGGCCTTCGGCAAGCCGCTCATCGCGCACCAGGCGATCAGCTTCATGTTGGCCGACATGGCGATGAACATCGAGGCCGCTCGCCTCCTCACCTGGAAGGCGGCCTGGCTGGTGGATCACGGACAACCCAACGTCAAAGAGGCCGCCTTCGCCAAGGCCTTCGCGGCCGATATGTGCATGCAAGCCACCACCGACGCGGTCCAGGTCTTCGGCGGCTACGGCTACGGTCGCGAATATCCGGTCGAGAAGCTGATGCGCGACGCCAAGATCTACCAGATCTACGAGGGCACCAGCCAGATCCAGCGCGTGATCATCGCCCGCGAGCTGACCCGGAGCTGAGCCGGCGTCCTATTTCGTCGCCAGGAGATAGCTGGCGCCGTCCGGCCCGGCCATGGTGCCGTGCATCAGTCCCTGGGGGATCTCGATGCGGTCGCCCGGCGCCAGCTCGAGCAGCCGGCGCTCGGCCGTCAGGATCACCGTCAGGCTTCCGCTGATGAGCCAGAGCAGCTCCGGGTAGATGTGCGCGTGCGGCGGATAGCCCGTAGCCGGCTCGTTCGACCATTTCACGACCTGATAGCCCGCGGCCGCAAGCCGGCCGCGCAGCGTCTCTTCGTCGGGCCGGCCCGACCCATCCCACAGGATCAGCCGCGGGATCGGCCGGGTCGGCGGGGGCAGGGGCAAGACGCGCGCCGGCGATGTCTCTGCGCGGGTCGCGTGGGTTTGTTCATCCATCATTCTACTTCTGCCAACACCTTTCCCATGTCGGCGGCCGTGTAGCCGCCCAACGCCTCCACGCGGGCCTGGAACGCCGGATCTCTCACGATCGCCAGCAGCGGCGCCAGGAGCGGCTCGTCGTAGAAGCGCGCCGGCACGATGAGGTCGTACCGCTCTTCGTCCAGAGGCACGAAGTCGAGATCCAGCGCACGGGCCGCGGCCAGGATGCCCAGGCCGCAATCGGCCGCGCCCGAAGCAACCGCGGCCGCCACGGCCAGGTGCGTGAACTCCTGGCGCTCGTAGCCCTGGATCTGCCGCGGGTTGATGCCCGCCTGTTTCAGGCGGTAATCGAGCAGGATGCGCGTGCCCGCGCCGCGCTGCCGGTTGATGAAGCTCACGTCGGGGCGGGTCAGATCGGCCAGATCGCGAATCCCCTTGGGGTTGCCGCGCGGCACGATCAATCCCTGCACGCGACGCACGAAGCCGATCACGCGCACGGGAACGCCGGCCAGGTAGCGCCGGATGTACGGCAGATTGTACTCGCCGGTCGTCTCGTCGAGCAGGTGCGAGCCGGCCAGGTGCGCCTCGCCGCGGCCGAGCGCCAACAGCCCGCCCAGGCTGCCGACGTTAGCCGAGCTGAGCCGCCAGCCGGGCTGGCGCCGGCCCAGCTCGTCGGCCAGCAGGTCGAGGGTCAGGTCGTGGCTGCCGATGGCCACGATCGTGTGGCGGATGGCGGCCGGCGAGCGGTAGAGCGCCACGGTGACGGCCGTGCCCGGCTCGAAGCCGCCCTCGCCGCGCGGAATGCGCACGATGCCGTCGGCCCGCACCAGCGACATCAGCACGCCGGAGCCGCCCGGCAAAGGAGTGGCCACCACGCGATCGCCCACCTGGCCCACCGTCACGCGCAGGAACTCCTCTTCCCCCTCCGGGCTCACGACTTTGCGCGTGATCGTGGCGGTGATCTCGGCCGGCGGCTCCACCGGCTGGCCCAACCAGCGCGCAATCGTGGGGCGAACGACCAGCTCGCACGTGATCGCGGCCGACACCGGATACCCCGGCAACCCGATCACCGGCATCCGGCGTTTGACGCTTGACGCTTGACGCTCGCTGTTTCTCGTCTCTTCCGGCAGCTCGATCAACCCCAGGATCACCGGGTGGCCCGGCCGGATGGCGATGCCGTGCACCAACACCTGGCCCAGCTCGGCGATGATGCGCGCGGTGAAGTCCTCGGAGCCGGCCGATGAGCCGGCATTGACGATCACCAGGTCATGGTCGCGGCCGGCCTCCAGGATACGCGCCCGGATCGCGGCGTAGTCGTCCTTGAGCGGCGGCAGGCGGGTGACGGCCGCGCCCCATTCGCTGATCATGGCGCCCAACACCAGCGAGTTATACTCGATGATGTCGCCCGGCCGCACGTTGCTGCCGGGCGGCACCAGCTCGGTGCCCGTCGGCTGGATGGCCACCCGCGGCTTGCGGCGCACGCAAAGCCGCGCATGGCCGGCACCGGCCGCCGCGCCGATATCCTGCGGCCGCAACAAATGATTGGCCGGCAAGATCAACTCGGTCGCGACGATGTCTTCGCCCATCGGCCGCACATGTTGCCACGGCGGCACCGCGGCCAACACCTCGATCGCCCCCCGGCCGGCCTGCTGCTCTGTCGCTTCGCCGCTTTGCTGATCTGCCGATTGGCCTTCTTCCCGCACCTGCACATCTTCCACCATGATCACCGCGTTCGTGCCGGGGGGCAAGGGATCGCCGGTGTCCACGTAGAACGCCTGTTGGCCGATGGTCAGGTAGACCGGCCGCGTTTCGGATGCGCCGCGCGTGTCTTCGGCGCGCACCGCGTAGCCGTCCATGGCGGCGGCATGATAATGGGGCGAGGAGATGAGCGCCCACACCGGCTCGGCCGTGATGCGGCCGGCCGCGTCCTCCAGCGCCACCCATTCGCCCTCCAGCGGCCGGTCGAGGCCGGTCTGCGCCAGCGCCGCGAACCAGCGCGCCAGAGCTTCTTCGCGCGGGATGTCTTCCAGGTATGGCGAATGAGCATGATGTGCGGTCATGGCATGATCACTCCAGGGTGCGCAAAGCCGCGCGCACCGGGCTTCCATCGCCCCCGACGATCTTGAGCGGGAGGGCGACCAGCTCGTACAGGCCGTCGGCCGCGCGGGACAGGTCCAGCCATTCCAGGATGGCGATGCCGTTGCGATAGAGCGCGCGATGCCCCGCCAGATCGGTACTCTCCGGCGGATCCACCGACGGCGCGTCGGTGCCGTACAGGCAGATGCCCAGGCGTCCCAGGTAGTCGGCCAGCTCCGCGGTCGGAAAGGGATAGGCCGCGGGGAACGCAGTCGGATCGGCCGCGCCGGCCGGCGAGCGCACGAGCAGCCGCGGCGCGCGGCGCAGGTCCACCTGGCCGAAGTCGGCCGGCGTCAAAGGGCCGGCGCCGCGCGGCGCCGTGACCACCTGGGCCGGCCCCCAAAAGAGCGTCAGGTCGAGATCGGCGATCGCGGCCGCGGCATCGGCGAAGTGGTGCGGCGCGTCCACGTGTGCGCCGGTATGCGCGCTCAGCGCCAGCGCCGACAGGTTGACGGCCGCGCCGGCGCTTCGACTGGCAAGCGGTCGAATGACAAACGGCGGGTCGCCCGGCCACACAGCCAGGTCGCCGGCCAACGGCCGGCTGATATCAATGATCGGCATGGCGGCTATTATAAAACAAGTTGCGCGAATTGCGCCAGTCGAGACGCCATCCGGTTGCCTTATAATTGCGTCGAATTTGACTTGACATCTATCCTATCTGATGCTATCCTTATGCCGCCCCCTTCAAGGCGGCATACCTCATGAGTCTCGGGAAGCGGTCATTCACCTTTTTGTGGTGTCCATCCGAAAGGAGGTGATCGAGTGGCGTCTGAGATGCGCCTGGTTGCAGGGCAATTTGCGCGTCATCAGCCGCCGAAGCTTGTAGACTCCGAACCCTTTCCGTTGGCCGTCCGGTTCTGTCTGCATTTCATCTCCCATCAAACCACTATCAGGAGGAGACAATGTCTGGCAAGAAGTGGTCCGTTGCGCTGGGTGTGATCATCATCCTCAGCATGATCCTGAGTGCCTGCGCGGCTCCGACGCCGCAGGTCATCGAGAAGGTCGTCGAAAAGCCGGTCGAGAAGGTCGTCCAGGCGACGGTCGTGGTCGAGAAGGAGAAGATCGTCGAGAAGCCGGTGGTGGTGACCCCGACGCCGGTGCCGCCGACCCCCGTGCCGACCAAGCCGCCCGAGAAGCCGGCCGACACGGCCGTGATCGCGCTGCAACAGGAGCCGGATACCCTGCATCCCATGATCGGCGCCATGATGGCCCGCACCATCGTGCTGGCGCCCGTCTTCGTGGGCTGCATGAGCCAAAACGACAAGGCCGAGTGGGTGCCGTTGGGCTGCGAAAGCGTGCCGACGATTGAGAACGGCGGCGCCAAGTGGGTGGGCGAAGGAGGCGACCGGCATCTGGAGGTCACCTACAAGATCAAGAAGGGCTGGCGCTGGACCGACGGCACGCCGGTGACCAGCAAGGACGTGCTGGCGTGGTGGAAGCTGTACATGGATCCCGAGTTCGAGGTGGCCAGCCGCGTGGGCATCGAGAAGATCTACGACATCAAGGCCGTGGACGACAACACCGTCACGGTGATCTGGATGAGCAACAACCAGGCCAAGGCGGCCGAGGCCGGCACCCTGAAGGGCAACGTGCCGTTCGAGAAGTTCGTGGACGACTACAAGGAGAACGCCTATTCGGCCACCGGCCAGCCGGTCGTGGATCCGCTCTACTGGACCTTCATCGGCTGGATGCCGGCGCACATCGTGAGCAAGACGCCGGCCAAGGACCAGGCCAAGAGCGACTTCGCCAAGAAGCCGGTCGGCGATGGCGCGTACGTGGTCAAAGAGTGGAAGACGGGCCAGGAGATCGTGCTGGAGAAGAGCGACAAGCCGTTCCCGCTGGGCGATCCCAAGATCAAGACGATCGTCTGGCGCTTCTTCGGCGAGAGCAAGGCGGTGATCGCGGCCCTGCAGAAGGGCGAGATTGATGCCATCAGCAGCGTGGCCGGCCTGGGCGCGGCCGATTCGCCCGACCTGGACAAGATCGCGGCTGCGGGCATCTACAAGCTCTGGTGGTACAACGAATACTCCTGGGAGCACATTGACCTGAACACCACCAAGTTCCCGCTGGACGACGTCAAGGTGCGCCAGGCGCTCTACTATGCCACCGACAAGAAGACGATGATTGACACGCTGTACTACGGCAAGTACGCCCCGGCCGAATTGCCCGGCGCCATCCTCAAGACCAACAGCCAGTACTACACCGAGGACTACACCAAGTACACGTACGACAAGGAGAAGGCCAAGGCGTTGCTGGCGGAGGCCGGCTGGGACTGCAAGTCGCTGCCGTGCACCAAGAAGGTAGGCAACGAGACCAAGAAGCTGGAGATCACCCTGATGACGACCGACCGGGCCGACCGCCAGAAGATCGCGCAGGCGATCCAGGCACAGTGGAAGGCCGTCAACATCGGCGTGAACCTCCAGTTCCTGTACGGTCGCGGCCTCTTCGCCACCTGCTCGGCCGGCGGCCCGCTGAACTGCCGCACCTTCGACGCGGCCATCTACACCTGGGTCGGCGGCGACGATCCCGGGTTCTGGGGCCTGTACAACTGCGCGGGCATTCCGACCAAGGAGAACAACTACTCCGGCCAGAATACCCCGGGCTGGTGCAACAAGGAAGCGGACAAGGCCCTGAACGACGCCGAGAACAACGCCGACATCATCGTGTCGGTGGCCAAGCGCAAGGCGGCCTACGCGCCGTTCTTCAAGGCCTGGACCACCGAGGTGCCGGTCATCCCGCTGTGGGTGAACGCGGTGCCGGTGGCGGCCCGGACGGGCTTCAAGAACTACAAATGCGGCCCGACCAGCTCGGCGCCGTGCGGCTGGAATGCCTGGGAGTGGGAGTTGACCAAGTAGCCCTGATGGGCTGCAGGATGTCCCCACAGGCGTCTGGCGCTCTGGCCTCGGAATGGTCCGCCAGGACGTGCCAGGCACCCTCCCAGGTGCCTGGCACGTGAGCGTTGATCATTTTCAGGCATCTGTAGGACGTATGAGCTTCAGCCGCCAGGAATGTTTCGCCTGACGATGTCCTGGCGGCTGATTTGTAAAGAGGAATGCCCGATGACCACCTTCATCATACGGCGGTTGATCCAGTCGGTCGTGCTGCTCTTTTTCGTCTCCATCCTCATCTACATCATCCTCAACGTGGTGCCGGGCGGCCCGTTCGATCTGCTCAAACTGTCGAATCCACGCCTGGGGCAATCGCACATTGAGCGCCTGAACGCGCTGCTCGACCTGGACAAACCGCTGTTGCCGGGCTGGTACTGCCCCAAGGAGGCCGGCGTACAATTGCCGTGCCGGCTCGATCAGGGCCGCTATTTCCGCTGGCTCGGCAAGGTCGTCAAGGGAGATCTGGGCCAGTCGTGGACCCTGAAGCCGGGCACGCCGGTAGTGGAATTGATCTGGGGCCGGCTGGGATATACCGTGTTGCTCATGGGCCTTTCCACCTTGCTGGCGATCCTGCTGGCGGTGCCGATCGGCATCTTTTCCGCCGTCAAACAGTATTCGATCACCGATTACGTCGTGACCGCGCTGGCGTTCTTCGGCCAGTCCATGCCTACCTTTTGGACCGGTCTGATGGCCATTGCTATCTTTTCGGTGGCCCTGGGCTGGTTCCCCACCGGCGGGGTGCGGGCGGCCGGCGCCGAAGGGGATATCATCGAGGCGCTGGGACGCGTTTTGTCTCTGGGCCGGGCCTATCCCGAACTGGCGGGCAAGGAGCTGGAGACCATCCTGGACGGCCTGCATCACGTGGCTCTGCCGACTCTGGTCTTGACCTATTTCAACATGGCCGGCTGGGTGCGCTACACGCGCACCTCGATGCTCGAGGTGTTGCGCCAGGACTACATGCGCACCGCGCGCGCCAAAGGCCTCAAGGAACGGGTCGTGATCCTCAAGCACGGCCTGCGCAACGCCCTGATCCCGCTGATCACCATCCTGGCCCTGGCGATCCCGGGCCTTTTCGGCGGCGCCATCATCACCGAGACGATCTTCTCCTGGCCGGGCATGGGGCGCCTGAACATCGACGCCATCTCGGTGGTGGATTGGCCCGTGGTGCAGGGGCTGCTGGTCATCGAAGCGTTCCTGTTGATCTTCTCGAACCTGGTGGCCGATGTGATGTACGCGGTGGTGGATCCGCGGATTCAGTATAGCTAACCCGAAAACAGCCGTCACGGGCCGGGCATCTTGCAGAGTGCCTGGCACGTCAAGCGGCGACCGTTTTCAGCGCGCGTTGTGCGTCGTCCGCCAGACGGCGCATAAACAACCGAGCGGTGGGAGTATGATTTCATGACAGCAACGACCGCAGAGCAACTTCTCGGCCGCGAGCCGATTCCGGTCTCGAAGCCGGTCAGTCAGTGGGGATTGGCGTGGCGACGCCTCCGCCGCCACAAGCTGGCGATGCTCGGCCTGTTCATCCTGATCGTCGTCGTGCTCGTCAGCGCGGCCGCGCCGATCATTGCGCCCTACGACTACGAGGAAATAGACCTGCGCCATATCTACGCGCCGCTGTTCACGCCCGGCAATGAGGGCCGGCCGATCCACATCCTGGGCACCGATGACCTGGGCCGCGACATCTTTTCGCGGTTGCTTTATGCCGGCCGCTATTCGCTCCTGGTGGCGCTCATCACGACCACGTTGACGGTCATCGTCGGCACGATCATCGGTGCAGTGGCGGGCATCTCCGGCGGCTGGGTGGATACGCTGCTGATGCGCTTCGCCGACCTCCTCCTGACGTTGCCGACGTTGCCCCTGCTGCTGGTCCTTTCCAGCAGCCTGCGGCAGTTCGTGGCGCTGCAGAACTTCCTGGGCTCGAAGCTGAGTGTGGTGATCATCATCTTCGTGCTGCTGGTCTTCGGCTGGATGGGCCTTGCCCGGCTGGTGCGCGGGTCGGTGCTCAGCCTGCGCGAGCAGGACTTCATCGCGGCCACGCGGGCGCTCGGCGGCAACCAGGTGCGCATCATCTTCGGCCACCTGATCCCGAACTCATTGGCGCCGATCATCGTGGCGGCCACCCTGGGCTTCGGCGGTGTGATCATCTCGGAATCGGCGCTGTCGTTCCTGGGCTTCGGCGTCATGCCGCCCACCCCTACCTGGGGCAACATGCTCAACGCAGCACGCGGCGCGCCGCTGGACTATCTCTTCACGCAAACCCTGTCGCCCGGCCTTTTCATCTTCATCACCGTGCTCGCCATCAACTTCCTGGGCGATGGGCTGCGCGATGCGTTGGATCCGAGGTTGAAGCTGTAGCGGCAAACGTCAAGCGTCAAACGTCACGAGGAAGAGATGGCCGGGGAGCCGCCGACGGAGAGGTTACGGGTCAATCTCGCCGGCATGTTCATTGCGTTGATCGGCTTCGGCTTGCTGGTGGTCTTCGCCACCATCGCGCTGGCGGCCCAGGATCCGCTCTGGTTCTGGTCGCGCTTCGAAGAGCGGCCGGTGCGGATCATCGTCTATCACGGCGGACAGCGAACCGTGTTCGAGCCGGGACAGATGGGCTATGCAGAGCTGGCCGAGGCCGTGCGCGCGAGCCTGGCGCAGGGCGCGGTGCGTTCGTCGGGCATCGGCCTGTCGGCCGGATCGCTGGAGGATGCCTACGGCCTTTATCTGACGGTGGAGGCGTTCTTCGACCGGCCGGTGAAGCTCCATGCCGGCTTTAACACCGGCTGGCCCACCCAGATGCTTTTCCCGATCACCGGCCGACATGCCGATCAGCCGATCGTGTTTTTGGGCAGGGACGGTCAATACATGGCGAACGGCCCGGTGTTGCGCACGGTCGAGCCGCTGCGCGACGCCCTCTACGCCCTGGGCTTTGCGCCATGATCCAGCCCCCATTCCCAATCCCTAATATCTGAACCAAGGAGTATCCCGAGTGAACCACGTCAATACCGCTCCTTCGTCCGACGGACAACACATGCTCGAGGTGCGCGGACTGAAGACCTATTTCTTCACCGAAGCCGGCGTGGTCAAGGCGGTGGATGGAGTGGATTTCTACATAGATCGCGGCGAGGTGCTCGGCCTGGTGGGCGAGTCGGGTTGCGGCAAGAGCGTGACTTCGTTCTCGATCATGCGACTCGTCGGCGTGCCGGGCAGGATCGTGGACGGCCAGATCCTCTTCGATGGCCAGGATCTGGTGCAGCTATCCGAGTCCGAAATGACCAAGATCCGCGGCAATCGCATCTCGATGATCTTCCAGCAGCCCACGTCGTGCCTGAATCCGGTGTTCTGCGTCGGCGATCAGCTTGCAGAGGTGCTGGAGATCCATCAGGGGCTGGGCAAGAAGGCCGGCCGGGCGCGGGCCATCGAACTGCTCAAGCTGGTGGGCATTCCGGAGCCGGAGAAACGGGTGGATGCCTATCCGCACGAGCTTTCGGGCGGCATGGCCCAGCGCGTGATGATCGCCATGGCGCTGGCGTGTTTGCCCGAGCTCCTCATCGCCGACGAGCCGACCACCGCGCTGGACGTGACCATCCAGGCGCAGATCCTCGACCTGTTGCGCCGGCTTCAGTCGGAGATGGGCACGGCGATCATCCTGATCACCCACGACCTGGGCATCGTGGCCGAGATGTGCCAGCGGGTGGCGGTGATGTACGCCGGCCGGATCGTCGAACAGGCGGATGTGGTGACCATCTTCGAGCAACCCCAACATCCTTATACCATCGGCCTGCTCGGCTCGGTGCCCGTCCTGGGGGTTGTCAAAGACCGGCTCGATGTGATTCCGGGCAATGTGCCCAACCTCATCAACCTCCCGCCGGGGTGTCAGTTCGCGCCGCGCTGTCGGGCGCGCCTCGAACACGGCCTGACCATCTGCACCGAGCAGGAACCGGAATTGAAGCCGGTGGCGCCGGGCCACACCGTGCGCTGCTGGTTGTATCAGTAGGAGCCATTATGACCGATCGGAACGAAGACCTCGTCGTTGTCCAGGACCTCAGGAAGTATTTCCCCATCAAGAGCGGCCTGCTCCAGCGCGTGACGGGATACGTCAAGGCCGTGGACGGCGTAAGCTTTACCATTCGCAAGGGCGAGTGCCTGGGCCTGGTGGGCGAATCGGGGTGCGGCAAGACGACTGTAGGGCGCACCATCCTGCGTTTGATCCCGCCGACCTCCGGCAGCGTGCGCTTTCGCGGGGTGGATCTGGCCCGGGCCGACCCCCGCACGATGAAGCAGTTGCGCCGCAACATGCAGATCGTCTTTCAGGATCCCTACTCGTCGCTCGATCCGCGCGTGCCGATCGGCGAGAGCATCGCCGAAGGGCTGCTGATTCACGGCGTGAAGGACAGGGAGCAGCGGAACGCGGCCGTGCTCGAGATGTTGCGCAAGGTAGGGCTGGAGGAGTATCACCGCGAGCGTTACCCGCACGAGTTCTCCGGTGGTCAACGCCAGCGCATCGGCATCGCGCGGGCCCTGATCTTGCGCCCCGAGTTCGTCGTTTGCGACGAGCCGGTCAGCGCGCTGGACGTGTCGGTGCAATCACAGGTGCTCAACCTGTTGCGCGACCTGCAGCACGAGTTCGGCCTCACCTATCTTTTCATCGCCCACAACCTGAGCGTCGTCGAGCACATCAGCGACCGGGTGGCGGTGATGTACCTGGGGAAGATGGCCGAGCTGACCAGTCGCGAGGAACTGTTCCGCAATCCCCTGCATCCGTATACCCAGGCGCTGTTATCGGCCATCCCGATCCCCAATCCGAAGCTCAAGCGCCAGCGCGTCATCCTGTCGGGCGACGTGCCCAGCCCGGTGAACCCGCCTCCGGGGTGTCGCTTCCACACCCGTTGCCCCGTCGCCGAAGAAATCTGTCGGCGCGAGGAGCCGGCCTTCGAGGAGAAGCGCCCCAACCACTGGGTCGCCTGCCATTTGGTCTCAAAACAGGAATGATTTGACATCGTTCTGGCGCTGTGCTATTATCTACAGTTAGTGCATCTGGGGAGATTCGATAGACGCCTCTTGCGGGCGTTTGGCGTCATGATATTCCTTATTTCGGGCCTTATCGGATCGGGCCGACGCCACATATTCCCATCGTTCATACCAGGCCTTGGAGGCTAAGGAATGGGTAGATTGTTGGAAGTGAAGGGGCTGGAGACGCGCTTCTTCACCCAGGACGGGGTGGTCCACGCGGTCAATGGCATCAGCTATACCCTGGACGAAGGGGAAACCCTGGCGATCGTGGGTGAGAGCGGCTGCGGCAAGAGTGTCGGCGTGATGTCCTTGTTGCGGCTGATTCCTCAGCCCCCGGGCAAGATCACGGGCGGGGAAGTCTGGTTTGACGGCAAGGACCTGCTCAAGATGACGGACGACGAGATCCGTCAGGTGCGCGGCAACCGGATCGCCATGGTATTTCAGGATCCGATGACCTCGCTCAATCCGGTGTTGACCATCGGCTTTCAGCTTTCGGAAGCCTTGATGCTCCACATGGGGATGGACAAAGCGGCCGCGCGCAAACGCAGCGTGGAACTGCTGGAAATGGTCGGCATCCCTCAGGCCGCCAGCCGGCTCGACGATTACCCCCATCAATTCTCCGGCGGCATGCGCCAGCGCGTGATGATCGCCATGGGCTTGAGCTGCAACCCCCAACTTTTGATCGCGGATGAGCCGACGACCGCGCTCGACGTGACGATCCAGGCCCAGATCACCGACCTGGTGAAGCGCCTGCGCGACGAGATCGGCATGGCGATCATCTGGATCACCCACGACCTGGGCGTGGTGGCCGGCCTGGCGCACCGCGTGATCGTGATGTATGCCGGTTTCATCGTGGAAGAAGCCCCGGTCAAGGAGTTGTACGGCAATCCGCGCCATCCCTATACGGTCGGCCTGCTCGGCTCGTTGCCGCGCCTGGATGAAGCCCGGGCCCGCCGCCTGACCTCCATCGAGGGCTTGCCGCCCGATTTGATTGATCTGCCGAAGGGTTGCCCGTTCTATGCCCGTTGCCGCTATCGGATCGACCGCTGTGCGACCGAGAACCCCAAACTGGAACCCGTCGGACCTGGGCACAAGATCGCGTGCTGGGTGGATATCACCCGGTTCCGCGCCGGCCGGGGCGCTTCGACGGTGGAGGTGGTGCAATGAACGTTCAGAGCACGACGGGCCGCGAACGGCTGGTGGAGGTGAAGGATCTCAAGATGTGGTTCCCGATCTACCGGGGCATCTTGCAACGCCATGTGGCGGATGTCAAGGCGGTGGATGGGATCAGTTTCCACGTCTATCGCGGGGAAACGTTGGGATTGGTCGGCGAGTCGGGCTGCGGCAAGTCCACCACCGGCCGCGCCATCTTGCAGCTCTATCGGCCGACGGCCGGCCAGGTCTTCTTCGAGGGCAAGGACCTGGTCAAGATGAAGGACAGCGAGCTGCGGCCGATGCGCCGGCGGATGCAGATGATCTTCCAGGATCCCTATGCCTCCCTCAACCCGCGCATGACGGTCGGCAGCATCATCTCGGAGCCGCTGGAGGTGCACAACATCGGCACCAAGGCCGAGCGGCTGGAGCGGGTGCGCGAGCTGTTGCGCGTGGTGGGCCTCAATCCGTATTTCATCAACCGCTATCCGCACGAGTTCTCCGGCGGCCAGCGCCAACGCATCGGCGTTGCGCGCGCGCTGGCGGTGAATCCGGCCTTCATCGTCTGCGACGAGCCGATCTCGGCCCTGGATGTCTCGATCCAGGCGCAGATCATCAACCTGCTGGAAGACCTGCAGGAGCAGTTCGGCCTCACCTATCTGTTCATCGCCCACGACCTGTCGGTGGTGCGCCACATCTCCGATCGCATCGCCGTCATGTACCTGGGCAAGATCATGGAGATGGCCGATCGGGATGAGCTGTACAAGAATCCCCTGCATCCGTACAGCCAGGCGCTTCTGTCGGCCGTGCCGATCCCCGACCCGGTGATCGAAGAACAGCGCCAGCGCATCATCCTGGAAGGGGACGTGCCGACCCCGGTCAATCCACCGAAGGGCTGCCATTTCTGCACGCGCTGCCCCAAGGTGATGGACATCTGCCGTGAGCAGGAGCCGGAGTTCCGCGATTACGGCAGCGAACACTTCGTGGCTTGCTGGTTGTATCAGAAGTAACGCATGAAAGGGGGTGAGATTGCTGTCCGTATCCGCATCAAAGCAAGACCAGCCCATTTCAGCTTACTCAATTCTCTCAGGAGGAGACAATGTCTGGTAAGAAGTTGTCTGTGGCGCTCGGGATCGTTGTTGTCCTGAGCATGCTCCTGTCGGCCTGTGCGGCGCCGACCCCGCAGGTCGTCGAGAAGGTCGTGACGCAGGTCGTCACGCAGGAGAAGGTCGTCGAGAAGCCGGTCGAGAAGACCGTCGAGAAGGTGGTGGAGAAGGTCGTCACCCCGACGC
>DAOTZV010000181.1:0-2713 GCA_034434235.1 Anaerolineae bacterium | reverse complement strand
GCGTGGCCGGCCCGCAGAGCGGCTACGCCTGGGGCTTCGACTGGGACTACTGGCGCACCAACCCCGGCGACCCGAATCGGATGAAGAACGCCAGCGACCAGATGGGCCCCTGGCAGCGCATCCGCTACCCCGGCAGCGCCATCTCTAAGGATCAGGCCGGTTCCACCAGCACGGCCCTGGGCTTCGCCTCGGTAGATGGCAGCACCGTGGGCTATCCGTTGAGCCCCAGCAATCCGTTGACCCCCACCGTCTCGCAGACCGACGCTACCAGCCCCAAGGTGATCCGCTGGAGCGTGGGCCAGACCACGCAGTACGTGCCGGAGTACGTGTGGGTCAAGTTCCGCATTGACCAGCTCACTGGCGGGCTGATCCAGCCGGACCGGCTGCCCTTACTTCTACACCGGCGCGTTCGGCGGCGACGCGGGCGGCGACGACGACGGCAAGGACCACCTGTGGCGCTATTACGAGCCCACCATCATCACGCTGAACGGCTGCGTGGCGATCGGCAAGCCGGCCGATCGCCCTGCCGTCAAGGTCGGTGACATCTTCAGCTACAAGCTCAAGTTCTACAACGCCGGGCTGCTGACCCTGACCAACGTGGTCGTCAAGGACACCCTCCCCAGCGGCGTGGCGTTCATCAGCGCGGTGCCGGCCCAGAACAGCGGCCCCAACCCGCTGGTGTGGAACGTGGGCACCCTCCTGCCGGGCCAGAAGTGGGAGGCCACCGTCACCGTCAAGGCCACGGCCACCGGTCCGCTGGAGAACACCGTCACCGTCACCTCCAACGAGCTGCCGCCGCAGACCGCCACCGAGATCACCCCCTCCGGCTCCATCCCCATCCTCAGCCAGAGCAAGAGCGTGAGCCCGACCACGGTGGCGCCCGGCGGCACGGTGCAATACACGATCCGCATTGACAACATCGGCAGTGGGCCCAGCGGCAGCCCCTTGAGCATCACCGAGTATCTGCCGACCGGCTTCACCTTCGTCAGCAAGGACAGCGTGGTCGTCAACGGCGCCGACCTGACGGCGACCACCACCGTGAACATCAGCAACCCCAACCAGCCGGTGTTCAGCGTGCCGTCGGCCATCAACGCCGGGCAGTCGCTGGTGCTCAAGTTCACCGCGCAGGTGGCCAACACCGCCACGGCCGGCACCTACTGCAACTACTTCTCCACCGCGGCCGGCAGCGCCCCGCGCCAGACGACCGGCTTCCAGGCCTGTGTGAATGTGACCGCCGGCACCATCGGCGACACCGTCTTCCGTGATTGGGACGGGGACGGCGTGCAGGATGCCGAGGACGAAGGCATCCAGGGCGTGACCGTCAATCTCTATGCCGGCACCTGCCCGCCCAGTGGCGGCCCGATCCAGACCACGACCACCGATGCCAGCGGCCACTACCTGTTTAGCGGCCTGAGCACCCCGGCTTCCTACTGCGTGGATGTGACCCCGCCGGCTGGCTACACGCTGACCACCCCGCCGGAGCCGCGCACGGTCAGCCTGGCGCTGAACGAGACCAACCTGACCGCCGACTTCGGCTATCAGCCGGGCGGCGCGGGCTCCATCGGCGACAAGGTGTTCGAGGACGTGGGCAACGACGGCCAGTTCGACGTCGGCACCGATACCGGCATT
Source organism: Anaerolineae bacterium (assembly GCA_034434235.1). Taxonomy (GTDB): domain Bacteria; phylum Chloroflexota; class Anaerolineae; order CG2-30-64-16; family CG2-30-64-16; genus CAKZKT01. The sequence goes on along the minus strand of DAOTZV010000181.1, from coordinate 1,084 downwards.
GACGGCGTCACCGTGCGGCTGTACGAGGACAGTGACGGGGACGGCGTGATTGACCCCGGCCAGGACGCGCTGATCGCCACCACGACTACCGGCGGCGGCGGCAACTACAGCTTCACCAACCTGGACCCGACGCGGCACTACATCGTGCCGGTTGACGACGGCCCCGGCAGCGCGGTGGACACCTACTTCACCAACCCTTACGTTTCCAGCACCGGCAACCCGCAGACCGTCAGCCCGGCCGACTTCACGGCCCAGGGCAACGCCGTGGCCGATGCCGATTTCGGCTACTTCGGCCAGACCCCCGGCTCCATCGGCGACCAGGTGTTCGCCGACAACAACGGCAACGGCGTCTACGACGCGGGCGACACCCCGCTGGCGGGCATCACGGTCACGCTGTACCGCGACGACCTGCCCTTTGCGACCACGGTCTCGGGGCCGGACGGCACGTATCTGTTCGACAACCTGGGGCCGGGCAACTACCGGGTCGTGGTGGACACGGCCGATCCGGACCTGCCGGGCGGCCTCTTCGCCACCGTGACCCAGTACGACGTGGCGCTGGCCGTAGCCCAGAACTACCTGACCGCCGACTTCCCCTTCGTCAACGGGCTGACCAAGACGGTGGACAAGGCCTACGCCGCGACCGGCCAGACGATTACCTTCACCCTCAAGCCCTACTACCCCGGCGAGGACCTGCTGGAGAACGTGCGGGTGATTGACCCGCTGCCCACCGGCACGACCTACGTGGTCGGCAGCGCCAACGCCGGCGGCGCCTTCGGCGCCTACACGCCGCTGCCGGCCGAAAACGGCAGCGACCCCGAGGGCGGCCCCAGCGGCACGGTTCAGCTCGACACCGCCATCTCGGTCAGCGCGAACTTCGTCAACGTGGGCGGCCCGGTCACCGTCACCCTCAACGTCAAGCAGAACTCCGGCTCGACGGTCAACAACGTCTCGCCGGTGGACTTCGACGTGAGCAACGGCACGGCGGCCTGCACCGGCCCCACGCCGGCCACGGCCAACGTGCCCTCCGGCGCCGTGGGCGTCAACTTCGTGTGGTCCTGCACGGCCACCTCCAGCGGCGAGCTGA
>DAOTZV010000180.1:0-21287 GCA_034434235.1 Anaerolineae bacterium | reverse complement strand
CCGGCCACCCCCATCATCAACAACATCCACAAGCTCGCAACGATACGAAGCCAACGTAACTCTTGCATGTTCATCTCTCCTGAACGCGCCGGATAGCCGACAGGGCGGCTACTGGATGTCTATCAATCCCTTTTCGATCGCGTAGCGCACCAGCTCGACCCGGCTGTGCAGGTTGAGCTTGGCCATGATGTTCTCGCGGTGCCGATTGACGGTCTTGACGCTGATCACGAGCTGATCGGCGATCTCCTGGTTGCTGCGGCCCTGCGCGATGAGGACGAGCACCTCGCGCTCGCGGTCGGTCAGGGCGTCGAAGCTGCGGCCGGCATCGCCGGCGCGCGCCGAACGCTGGAGGTAGTCTTGCACCAGGGCGCGCGCCACCGAAGGGAAGAGGAAGACGCCGCCCCCCTGCACTGCGTAGATGGCCGAGATCAGATCGTTGGGCGCGGCCCGCTTGGGCACATAGCCCGACGCGCCCGCGGCCAACATCTCGAAGAAGTACTGATCGTCCTCGTGCATGGTGAGCGCCAACACGGCCACGTCGGGATGGGCGGCCTTGATGCGCCGGGTGGCCTCGATGCCGTTCATGTCGGGCATCGAGATATCCATCAGCACCACGTCGGGCTGGAGCTCGGCCACCAATTGCAGCGCCTGGCTGCCGGTTTCCGCCTCGCCGACGATCTCCAGGCCCGGATCGGCAGCGAGCAACATGCGCAGTCCGGCGCGCACGACGGCATGGTCATCGGCCAGCAGGACGCGGATGGGGCTCATGGGGTTACTCCTCGCGACGATCTATCGCAGGTGGACAGCGGCAGCTCCACGGCCACGACCGTCCCCTGGCCGGGCGTCGAGCGGATGCTCCAGCGGCCCCCGGCAAGCGCCACGCGCTCGCGCATCCCGGCCAACCCCAGGCCGCTGCCGCTCGGATGGCGGGGCGCGGCTTCGGGATCGAAGCCGACGCCGTTGTCGCCGATCTCGAGGCGCACGACGCCGGGATGCTGGGCGAGGGTCACGGTCGCGCGCGTGGCGTGGGCATGGCGGCCGATGTTGTTGAGCGCTTCCTGAGCTACGCGATAGAGGACCGTCTCGCATTCCGCCGTCAGGCGCGGGATCTGGCGGTCGGCCGTGAGAGCGATTTGGATCTCAGGGTGTTGCGCGGCGAACTGTTGCACCAGCGAGCGCAGCGCGGGGAGCAAGCCCAGGTCGTCCAGCAGGGCCGGCCGCAGGTCCGACATGATGCGCCGGAGCTCGACGACCGCCTGATCGCTCATCTCGCGCAGATGGTGGACCAGTTGGCGGGCGGCTGCCGTCTCGCCGTTCGCCAGGCCGGTTTCGACGGCGGCCAAGCCCATGGTCAACGCGGTGAGCTTTTGGCCGGTCTCGTCGTGCAGCTCGCGCGCGATGCGCTGGCGCTCGCGCTCCTGCGAGTTGATGAGCTGTTGGAAGAGCTCGGCCAACCGCGCCTCGCGCTCCTGCACCGCGCGATAGAGCCGCGCGTTCTCGATGAAGGTGACGATCTGGCGGCCGAACGCCGCCAGCAGATTCAAATCCTGGCCCGCGAAAAGCTGCTCTCCCTGCGCCGCCCCGATCACCAGGCTGCCCACCAGCTTGCCCTGCGCGATGAGCGGCACCCCCAGGGCCCGATAGCGACGGCCAGGCTCCTTGATCGTGACGTTCCCGTCGGCATCCAGCTCCTCGATGAGGATGACCTGATCGGCTTCATCTATCCCTGCCGCCTGTCCGCTGGCGATCGTTCGCCCGGCCACGGCCTGGAGCGCCGGCCGGGGATCGGGGGCGGTGGCGTGCGCGCGGTAGCAGGACTGGACGAGTTCCGGTTCGCCGGACGACTGAGGGAAGAAGATGGCGGCACACCATGCGTTGTCGAAGCTGTTGGCCACCTGGTAAAGGGCATAGTGCAACACGCGTTCCAGCTCGATCGTCGAGCTGAGGGTGCGCGACATCTCGACCAGGGCCGAGAGCTCGCGCAGGGCATGGCGCAACTGGATGTTGAGCGCCTCCACCTCTTGGGTGCGTCGCGTTTGGGCTTCCAGTGCGGCCGCCTGCGCTTCGATGCGCGCCTTGTTGGCGCGCGCCAGGCGCAGGCGGCTCTCGGCCTCGAATGCGCGCAGGGCATTGCCCAACGCGATGGTGATGGCGACGGCGCTGAGCCCGCGCAAAATCTGCACCGGGAAGCCGAACAGCCGCACAAACAGCGCGGTGTTGATCACGTGCGAGGGCGCGACGATGCTGGGTCGCACGAACAACTGGCCGACCACCCCGTAAATGGAGAAGGCGAGCGCGGCCCAGAGCAGGCCCCGGCCGTAGGCCGACATGCCGCGCAGGTGAAAATCGCGGCGCTCGCGCAACAGGGCCCAGGCCGCCAGCACCGAGCCGGTGATGCCCAGGAGATAGCGCGCCAGGACATCGGCGGCCAGGATGAGGTTTTCGGCATCAGGCCGCCGGCGCACATATACAACGCCCACCGCAGCCGCCCAGACGCCGAGGATCAGGGCGACCTGGGCCGGGCCGGCGCGGGGAAATTGCTCGGCGCGGGGCAGCAGACGCGTGCCGAAGACCAGGAGGAAGCAAAAAGAAGCGACCAGGATGGCGACCCGCGCGGCCTCCTCGGCGATCCCGGCCGTATGCCCGGCGGTGTGCGCCGCGAAGATCTGGAACATCTCGAACCATTCGTGCGCGCTGTGCACGAAGGCAAAGAGGGCCAGGGGCCGGAGCGCGCGGGCAAAGCGAAACTCGCTGGTGCGTCTCCCTTCCAGCAGCAGGACCAGCCCCAGGGCAAAGAACGCCAGACTGTACAGAAAGTAGATATAAATAATATTGCGAGTCAGGAATGCCGAGATCGCATCCATTGCCGTAGATAGGCCATGCTTATGCGCGTGCCCGCGCGGAAATCGCCGGGGCCTTCGTATTCGCTGCAGATCCCGGCCGCATAGCCCGCCGCGGCCAGGGCGTCCAGCCATCGGGCCAGGGGAAGCTGGCCGCGGCCGGCCGGCACGAACTCGAAAGCGGTCGTTGCGGGATCGGCTCCCTGTCGCCAGATGCCGTCTTTGACGTGGATATTGACCACGTAGGGCAAGACGGCCTCGAAGTCGGCCTGCACCTGATCGGCGGCATGGCCGGCCCAGGCGAAATTGCCGGTGTCCAGCGTGATCCGCACGTTATCCGCGCCGACCGCGCGGATCAGGCGTGCCAGCGCCGGCCCGTCGTTGAGCAGCCGGCCGTGATTTTCCACCGCCAGGGTGATGCCCAGCGGTTCGGCCTGGCGGCCGGCTTCTTGCAGGCCGGCCACCAGCCACGGCCAGGCGGCCTCCAGCGTCAGGCCGGGCCTGGCGTCGCCGGCGAAGGCGCGCACGACGCGCACGCCCAACTCGTGGGCCGCCCGACACGCGCTCATCAGCCGCGCCACCTCACGCTCGCGTGCGGCCGGATCGGCCTGGGCGAAGTCGCAGTAGCCGCTCACCGCGGTGATCTCCAGCCCGGCGGCCGCGGCCCAACCGCGCACCTGCCCCGCGTTGGCCGCATCCAACACCAGGCCGGGGTGCACCCCCGGCCGGCCGTTGATCTCGATGCAGTTGCCGCCGAACGCCGCGATGTCGTCCATCGCCTGTGGCAAAGGCCGGCCGGCCCATCCCAGGCTGACGGCGCCGATCTTCATGATCCACCTCCTATCCCCACGCCCGTCGGATCTTGTCCACGGCCGCGACGATGGTGTCCATATCCGCCCGGTCGCCGAGCAACGTGTTTTGGGCCAACCAGAAGGTGTGTTGCGTCGCCCATTCGGCATTGGGACAGGCCGGCAGCTCCGGCAGGCCGTCCGCGGCGGTCGGCCAGGGCCGGCCGCCGTGCCGCGCGGCTTGAGCCACGGCCCGGCGGATGGCATTGTTGCGGTGGAGCGGGACGGTATAGCCCACGCTCGCGGTCTCGATCCCTTCGGCCACCAGCGCCCTCACGAATTCGTCGCGCGAATGGCCGCCGAACGCGGCCGGATCGTAGCGACAGATGAACAGATGGTGCGCGTGCGCGGTGATGCGCTCGTCGAACGGCAGCGCCGCGATGCCGGGCACCTCCGAGAGAGCTTCGGCCAGATAGCGCGCGTTGGCCTCGCGGCGCGCGGCGTGTTCCGGCAGGCGCTCGAGCTGCGCCAGCAGCACGGCCGCCTGCCACTCGGTCATGCGCAGGTTGCCGCCGATAAGCTCATGCTGATACCAGGCCCCGCGGCGCACCCGGCCCACGTTGTGCAGCGACCAGCACAGTTCGGCCAACGCCTCGTCGTTGGTGATCACGATGCCGCCCTCGCCCGCGGAGACGTTCTTGCTCGACTGAAAGCTGAAGCAGCCCAGGTCGCCGATGGCGCCCACCCGCCGGCCGCGCCATTCCGCGCCCCACGCCTGGCACGCGTCTTCGATCACGCGCAGGTTGTGGCGCCGGGCGATCGCCATGAGCGCGTCCATGTCCGCGGGCCGGCCGGCCAGATGCACCGGCACGATGGCCTTCGTGGCCGGGGTGATGGCGGCCTCGATCTGCGCCGGATCCAGGTTGTAGGAGTCCAGGGCGATGTCCACGAAAACGGGCACGGCCCCCTGCTGGATCGCCGCGCTGGCGGTGGCGATGAACGTGTAGGGGGTGGTGATCACCTCGTCGCCGGGGCCGATGCCGAGCGCCTGCAACGCCAGCTGGAGCGCCAGGGTGCCGTTCGGCACGCAGATGCCGAAACGCGCGGCCTGGAACGCGGCGAACTGCTGCTCGAACTGCGCGACCTTCTCGCCGCCGATGCCCCATCGGCCGGAATGCAGCACCTCCAGCAGGTTGCGCTCCTCGCGTTCGTCGTAGACCGGCCAGGTCGGAAAAGGAGCGGTGCGGACGGCCGCACCGCCCTCAATGGCGAGTCGGGTGGACATGCGCGTGCCCTTTCTTATGTAGGGCGAGCTTCAGCTCGCCTTACGGTACATAACGAGCTGAAGCTCGCTTTACGGTACATAACGAGCTGAAGCTCGCCTTACGGTGCATAACGAGCTTCAGCTCGCCTTACGGTGCATAACGAGCTAAAGCTCGCTTTACATTGCGCCCGGGACGAGGGCGTCTGCTCTGCTATGGATGGGATGCCGTCAGGGGCTTGAGGCGCTGAGGGAAGTCGGTGAAGATGCCGCTGACGCGCGCGGCGATCAGTTGCCGCATGGTCGCCTCGTCGTTGACGGTCCAGATGTACACATCGTAGCCGGCGTCGCGGAGCTGGCCGATCTCGGCCGGCGCGATCTGGCCGTTGCGCGGGTTGTAGGCCTGCGCGGCCAGCCGCTTGAGCAGCGCCACCGGGTCGGGAACGGCCCGCTCCACCAGCGCCGCGGTGGCGATGGCGGGGTTGGCCTGCTTGACGCGCTCCAGGTAGCGATGGTTGAAGGAGGAGATCAGCACCCGGTCGGCCATGCCCAGCTCGTCAATCAGCGCCACGACCTTCTCCACGACCGTCGCATCGCCGGCCGTGCCGGACAGGTCTTTGATCTCCACATTGACCCGCCAGTTGTGATCGCGCGTGAAGATGAGCGCCTCGCGCAGGCTGGGCGCCTTCTCCCCGCGATAGCTTGCCAGCTCGGCCGGCGTCACCTGGCCGGCCGCGATCTGCTTGAACGGGTCGCTCTCTACGAACCAGGTCCCGAAATCAAGCTGTTGCACCTCGGCCCAGGTGAAGAAATGGTTGCTCCAGGGCCGGCGGTCGGGAAAGACGGCCTTGACGTTGGAGGTGCGCTCCAGCGTATCGTCGTGCACCACGAACGGCACGCCGTCGGCCGTCATGGCCACGTCCAGCTCCCACATGTCGGCGCCGATCTCCAGCGCCTTGCGGGCCGCGGCCAACGTATTTTCCGGGGCCAGCGAACGCGCGCCCCGGTGGGCGATGTTCAGAGTCCTTGTACTCATCGGTGTCGCCGTCTCCTGCGGCAGAGGTCGAGATGCAGCCTGCGGCGTCGGCTGCGGTGCGACCGGGCCGTTGCACGTCGCCGCGACGAGCACCAACGCCAACAGGCCCAGCGTCCAAAATATGCGAATCGTCTGACTCATTCTGTATCCAGATATTTCAAATGTGGGCGAGATGGCTCATTTCTCCGTCTGCACCAGCCCTTTCACGAACCACTGTTGCATCAGGATCACGATCAACACCGGCGGCAAGAGCGCCAACACCGTGCTCGCCATGATCAGGTTCCAGTCGGTTTGCGCTTCGCCGGTGCCCATCATCTTGACGATGCCGACGACGATGGTCTCCATGTCGCGGCTGGTCGTGATGAGCAGCGGCCACAGGTATTGGTTCCAACCGTAGATGAACAGGATCACGAAGAGCGCCGCGATGTTCGTGCGCGAGATCGGCAGGACGATGCTCCAGAAGAAGCGCATCGGCCCTGCGCCGTCCACCTTGGCCGCCTCGACGTACTCGTCGGGGATCGTCAGGAAGAACTGCCGGAAGAGCAACGTGCCGGTGGCCGAGGCCATCAGCGGGACGGTGAGGCCGGTAAAGCTGTTGATCAGCCCCAGGTCGCTCATCACCTTGTAGGTCGGCGCGATGCGGACCTCGATGGGCAACATCAGGGTGAGGAAGATCAGCGCAAAAAAGAACGAGCGGAGCGGGAAGCGGAAGAAGGCGATGGCATAGGCCGACAGGATCGAGATCACGATCTTGCCGATGGTGATGGCCAACGCCATCTTGGCGCTGTTCCAGAGCAAGACCTGCACCGGATAGCCGGTGATGCGGCTGCCCTGAGCGCTCGTCAGGGCGTTCGTATAGTTGGGGATCAACAAAGGCCCCGGCGTCAGGGGCATTTGCCCGCGGCCGATGACGCCGGCATCCCAGGTCGAGCCGATCAAGGCCAGATAGACCGGGAACGCGAACAGGATGACCGCGGTGATCAGGACGAGATGAACCGGGAGGTTACGGGTTTGTCTGGCGATCATGCGTAGTGCACCTTGCCTTCCATCGAGCGGAATTGGAGCCAGACGAGTCCGCTCACGATGATCATCAAAATGACCGACTGGGCGGCCGAATGGCCCAGGTTCAGATTGACGTAGCCGTCCATGTACACCTTGTACATCAACGTGGTCGTGGCCCGGCCCGGCCCGCCGTGGGTGAGCGCGTGGATCACGCCGAAGGTGTCGAAAAACGAAAAGACCATGTTGATGGTGAGGAGATAGAAGGTCGTCGGCGAAAGGAGAGGAAAGAGGATCCGGCGGAAGAGCCGCCACGAGTTTGCGCCGTCAATGGTGGCCGCCTCGACCACGGCGATCGGGATGGATTGCAACCCGGCCAGGAAGAAGAGGAAGTTGTGGGCGATCTGCTTCCAGGAGGACGCCAGGATGACGAGCAGGAGGGCCTGCGTGCCGTTGAGCTGATAATCCCAATGGAGCCCCCAACTGTTGAGCGCCTTGCCGAAGATGCCGATGGAAGGATGAAAGATGAAGTTCCACAGCACCGCGGCCACTGCGGGCGCCAGCGCGTAGGGCCACAACAGAAGGGTCTTATAGGTCTGCGCGCCGCGAATCTGGCGGTCGGCCATCACGGCCAGGAACAAGGCCACGACCATCACAAAGAGGGTGACCGCCAGGGAAAAGACGATGGTCACCTGAAACGCTTCCAGATAGAGCGGATCGCTGAGCACCGTGCGGAAGTTATCGAGAAACACGAACTGCGTGCGCAGGCCGAACGGATCTTGCTTGAGCACCGACTGCTGGATGGCCTGGGCCGCGGGCCAGAAGAAGAAGACCCCGGTGATGATGAGCTGCGGCAGGAGCAGGAAGTAGGGCAAGATGCGATTGTTGAAGATTACGCGACGTTGCATCGTATTCCTTTCGGAGAGATCTCATCCTCCATTATTCCTCTCCGGAGTCGGGGCGCCCGATCGTGCGCCCCGACTTTGGATTGCGGCACCCTGGCTTTGGATCGCAGCGCTGGAGCGCCGCGATCCAAAGCCAGGCAAAAACCATTTTTACTTATACGTCTTCTCGAACGCGCGCAGGACCTCGTTGCCGCGCTTGACGGCGTTGTCCATCGCCTGTTTGGCCGTCTGCTGGCCCTGGAGCGCCTTCTCCCACTCCTCGTAGACGATGATGCGGATCTGCGGCATATCGCCCAGGCGCAGGCCGCGCGAGTTCTCGGTCGGCTGGGTGCGCGTCAACTGCTTGTAGGGCAAATCGGCGCCCGGATTCTTCTCGTAGAAGCCATCGGCCTTGGTCTTCTCGTAGCCGCCGTGCGTGATCGGCAGGTAGCCGGTCTCCTGATGCCAGCGCGCGTCCACCTCGGGCCGGCTGATGTACTTGAAGAACTCGGCCACGGCCTTGTACTCCTCCGCGGTGCGGCCCGGCGAGTTCATCACCCACAGGCTGGCGCCGCCGATGATCGAGTTGATCGGCGCGCCGGGCACGTCATCGTAGTAGGTCAGATAGGTCACGCCCCAGTCGAACTTGGACTCGTTCTTGATGCGGGCACGCGCGGCCGAGGAGGCATGGATCATGCCGCACTCGCCGGAGGGGAAGAGCACGGTCCCCGAGCCATCGCGGCCGCCGTACTTGAACGAGCCTTCGTTCTGCATGTCAATCAGGGTTTGCAGATGGCGGACGTGCAGGTCGCTGTTGAACAACAGTTCCGCGTCCATGCCCAGCATGCCGTTCGCCTTGGTGGCCAGCGGCACGTTGTGGATGGCCGAGAAGTTCTCCAGTTGCGTCCAGGTGGGCCACTCGAAAGTGAAGCCGCACTTGGTTGCCCCGCTCTCTACCAGCTTCTTCGCCGCCGCGCGCAGTTCGGCCCAGGTCTGAGGTGGCTTGTTCGGGTCCAGCCCGGCCTTCTTGAAGGCATCCTTGTTGTAATACAAGATCGGCGTCGAGCTGTTCAGCGGCATGGAGATCATCTTGTCCCCTTCGCTGTAATAGCCGCGCACGGCCGGGATGTAGATGTTGGGGTCGAGGTTCCAGCCGGTTTCCTGCGCCAACTGATACACCGGCTTGATCGCGCCCTTGGCCGCCATCATGGTGGCGGTGCCGACCTCGAACATCTGGACGATGTGCGGAGCCTTGCCGGCGCGGAAGGCCGCGATGGCCGCGTTCATCGTGTCGGCATAGCCGCCCTTGTAGATCGGATCTACGTAGTACTTGTCCTGGGACTTGTTGAAGTCCATCACGATGGCCTCAAGCACGTCGCCCAGCGGCTTGCCCAGGCCATACCAGAACTCCACCACCACGCGGCCCGGAGGGGGCGTCGGCCGCGGCGCGGCGGTCGCCGTGGGGGCCGCCGGAGCCTTGGTCGGTTCCGGCGCCTTGGTCGGCTCAGGAGCTTTTGTAGGAGCAGCGGCCGGCGCCTTGGTCGGCTCAGGGGCTTTCGTGGGTTCGGCCGGCTTGGCCTCGGGGGCCTTGGTCGGCTCGGCCTTGGCGGCCGGCTGGGCCGGCGCCGGCGTGGCCTGCGGTGCACAGGCCGAGAGGAGCATGCTCAGGACAACCAGCATGCTGACGACGACGAACAACTTCTTCATGGTCTCGCCTCCTTGTGAGATATAGATTTGAAGACAGGCACGGCCAGAACACAGGAAGGCCCGGTGCGATGATCGAGCCTTGCCTGGAAGCCTACGATGACAGGGCGCTGACAGTCAGGAAGAAAGAAGGCGCGCCGCGCAAGAGCCGGCACACCTGATGCCGAGATCATAGAGATGAATGGCTCCATTGCGTTCACCGATCTCGTAGCTCATAGGGTGGTGATGGTCTCGCGTTACTTTGTGCGCAATCACGAGTGTAATAATTATACCACAGCTTTGCGAAAGTCAAGCAAGTTGAACCTGGTAACCTGGTGGATCAACGCAAGTCCGTCTGAGCCTACCCGCATCTTGACATTATGGCGAGATGGGTGTAAGGATGCGTCTACCGAATCAGCTCCCATCCCGACCTTTGTGCCTTTGGGGCGTACCGCTGCGCGAGCAGCAAGCAGGGGCCAGAGGCGGAGATGGGCACTGAAGTACACAACAAGGAGAGAGACGATGCGCATTGCAGTGATGGGGACCGGCGGCGTGGGCGGGTATTTCGGCGGGCTGCTCGCCCGGGCCGGCTACGACGTGACGTTCATCGCCCGCGGCGAGCATCTGGCGGCCATCCGGGCGCACGGCCTGCAGGTGCAGAGCGTCCACGGCGATTTCGCGATCGCGCCGGCCGCGGCCACCGATGTCCCGGAAACCGTCGGCCCGGTGGATTACGTGCTGTTCGCCACCAAGACCTACCATCTCGACGACGCGCTCGCGGCCATGCGGCCGCTGATCGGCCCCCAGACGACCGTCGTGCCCCTCCAGAACGGCATTGACGCGGCCGAGCGCACCGCGGCCGCGCTGGGCCGCGAACACGTGATCGGCGGGCTATGTCAGGTGGGCAGCTACATCGCCGCGCCCGGCGTCATCAAGCAGATCAGCCAGTTCCGCCGGGTGGTGGTCGGCGAGCTGGACGGCCGGATCACCCCGCGCGTGGAAGCGATCGTGGCGGCCTTGCAAGCCGCGGGTGCGGTCGCCGAGGCGACCGCCGACATCCAAAAGGCACTCTGGACCAAGTTCATCTTCATTGCGCCGTTCAGCGGGGTCGGCGCGGTGGCGCGCGTGCCGGCCGGCGAGATCATGACCTGTCCGCCCACACGGCGCCTGCTCGAAGAGGCCATGCGCGAAGTGGAGGCCGTGGCGCGCGCCAAAGGGATCGCCCTGGACCAGGACATCGTCGGCCGCACGATGGCTTTCTGCGACGCGATGGCGGCCGAACAGACCGCCTCGATGCAACGCGATGTGATGGACGGCAAGCCGTCGGAGCTGGAGTCGTTGATCGGCGTGATGGTGCGCTTCGGCGATGCGCTGGGCGTGCCGACGCCCGCGTTCCGCTTCTTCTACGCCGCGCTGTTGCCGCAGGAGATGCGCGCCCGGCGCGGCCGGAATATGACGGGTTGACTGATACGCGTCATACTCAAAATTCGCGTGTTAATCTAACATAGATACGTTGTGGCGTGATTCTCTCACCGAGAAGCTGGCCAATGGCGCCGCGCCGCGCATGGCCAGCTTTTTTTGTATATTCTTCTGGAGGAACGATTAAGCCATGAAAGAACCACTTACGCCCACGTTGGGTATTCTGGTCGGCGGAGGGCCCGCGCCCGGCATCAACGGCGTGATCCACTCCGCCACAATCACGGCCATCAATCACGGGATGCAGGTGTTGGGCATCTACGATGGGTTCAAGAGCCTGATGGCCGGCAAGATCAACTGCACGCCGCTGACGATCAACGACGTGAGCCGCATCCACATGCAGGGCGGGTCCATCCTGCGGACCTCGCGCGCCAACCCGACCAAATCGGAAGAGGACCTGCGCCGCTGCGTGAACGCGCTGCTCGAGGCGGGCATCACCGCCCTGATCGGCATCGGCGGCGACGACACGGCGTATTCGGTGCGCCGCGTGACCGAACAGGCCCAGAAGATGGGCATCAACATCCGCTCGGTGCACGTGCCGAAGACGATTGACAACGACCTGCCCCTGCCCGAAGGGATCCCGACCTTCGGCTTCGAGACCGCGCGCGAGCTGGGCACGCGGCTGGTGATGAACATGATGGAGGATGCCCGCACCAATCCGGGCTGGTTCATCGTGGTGAGCATGGGGCGTCAGGCCGGGCATCTGGCGCTGGGCATCGGCAAAAGCGCCGGCGCCACCCTGACGGTGATCGCCGAGGAGTGGCGCGGCAAGCCGATCCGCCTCCAGCATGTGGTAGACATCATCGCCACCTCCATCATCCGCCGCCTGGCCGAGGGCCGGGATCACGGCGTGGCGATCGTGGCGGAAGGCATCGTCGAGCAGCTCGCCAAAGACGATCTGAAGGACCTGGATGGCGCGGAGATAGACGAGCACGGCCACATCCGCCTGGCCGAGATCAACTTCTCGGACATCTTGAAGAAGAAGGTCGCGGAGACCCTGAACAGCGTCGGGGTGAAGATGCGCCTGGTGGACAAGGAGCTGGGCTACGAGCTGCGCTGCGCCGATCCGGTGGCCTACGACATTGACTACACCATCAGCCTGGGCCAGGGCGCGGCCGATTACCTGGCGCAGGGAGGCAGCGGCGCCACGATCACCATCCAGAACAACCAGGTCGTGCCCGTGCCCTACGAGGAGTTCGTGGACCCGAAGACGGGCCGCACGCGGGTGCGCATGGTGAACGTGGATTCGTCCATCTATCAGTCGGCCTATCGCTTCATGATCCGCCTGAAGCCGGAGCACGCCCAGAACCAACTCTTCCTGGCGCGCCTGGCCGCGCAGACGAAGCTGTCGCCGGAGCAGTTCATCGCCCGTTTCGGCTATCTGATCGGCCTGGCCGAGCCGCCGTTCTGAGCGTCACGCTTCGATCGCGCCCCGGCTGCCCCTGGACGCGCCGGGAGAGTCCCGGAAGGCCCGCCTTCGGATCCGAAGGCGGGCCTTCCGGCTTTCTTCTGCTTTGCGACATGACATAGCCCAAGTTCGGCGCGATGGCGAGTTGCCATGACGCGCGGGCGGTGCTATAATGCGCCCAGATCGAATCCATGACCACAGGAAAGTCCGTGAACGATTCTGATGTCGAAGTCGCCGTGGCCGACGATGGGCTGGCCGACCGTGTCTCGTCCTCCGGGGCCGACCCGGATCCCGTTTTCTCCGCCGAGGCGCCTTCGGCCGCCGCGACCGGCGCCGGCGCCGCCATCCTGGCAGCCGTGCGCGAGCTCGTGCAAACGGTGCTCCTGGCGTTGCTGCTCTTCCTGGTGATCCGCAATGTGGTGCTCAACTTCCGCATTGACGGGATCAGCATGGAGCCGAATTTCCACAACGGCCAGTATCTGATCGTCAATCGCTTCGCGTATTGTCCCGGCTTGCATCTCGATCTGCCGCCTCTGGGCATCAAATGGCAAAAGACCTGGTGCGTGAACTCGCCGCGGCGCGGGGATGTGATCGTGTTCGAGTATCCGCTCGACACGAGCCGCGATTTCATCAAGCGCGTGATCGCGTTGCCGGGCGAGACGGTCGAGATGCGGAACGGCAAAATCTACATTGACGGCAAGCTGATGCCCGAGCCGTTCGGCCCCAATCCGACCAACCGCAGCTTCGGCCCGCTCACCGTGCCGCCCGATACAGTCTTTGTGATGGGCGACAACCGCAACAACTCCAGCGATTCGCGCACGTGGGGGCCGTTGCCGCAGAAGGACATCATCGGCAAGGCGGTCTTGTCGTATTGGCCGCCGCAGTGGTGGGCCATCGTGCCGCAATACGATCTGACCGATCTCAGCGCGGCCGAATGAGATAGAAGCGGAGGCAACATGAACGATTTATCGGCAGCACTGGCGGCGCGCATCGAACGCGCCGTGCGCCAGGCGTTGGCTGCGCCTGCGCCGGTCCCCTCCTCCACAGCCATCGAGATCCCCCACCCGGCCGGCCTGATCGACCACACCCTCCTCAAGCCGACCGCCACGGCCGCGCAGATCCGCCAGCTCTGCGCGGAGGCGCGGCAGCACGGCTTCGCGGCGGTGTGCGTCAATCCGGTGTGGGTGGCGCTCTGCGCGGCCGAGCTCGCCGGCAGCCACGTGGCGGTGTGCACGGTGGTGGGCTTTCCCCTGGGCGCCGACCTGCCGGAGGTCAAGGCGTTCGAGGCCGAACGGTGCATTGCGCTGGGCGCGACCGAGATAGATATGGTGCTCAACATCGGCGCGCTCAAAGCGCAGGACTATGGGGCCGTGCGCGACGATATCGCCGCGGTGGTGCGGCCGGCGCATGCGGCCGGCGCCATCGTCAAGGTGATCATCGAGACGGCCTACCTGACCGACGAGGAGAAGGTGGCGGCGTGCGTGCTGGCGCAAGATGCGGCCGCGGACTTCGTGAAGACCTCGACCGGCTTCGGGCCGGCCGGCGCCACCGCGGCCGACGTGGCGCTGATGCGCCGCACGGTGGGGCCGGCGATGGGCGTCAAAGCGGCCGGCGGCATCCGCACCGCGGCCGACTTCCGGGCCATGGTGGCGGCCGGCGCGAACCGCATCGGCGCCAGCGCGGGAGTGCAGATCGTGGCCGAGCTGCAAGGAGGCGCCTGAATGTCGCAGCGCGAACTGCTCTTCGTCCTGGCCCACGCCCAGCTCTGCGCCGCCTGTCGAGACCGGCTCCTCGCGTCGCCCGAGGCCGTCTTTGCCGGCCACGCCCTGACCGAAGCCGAGAAGGAGCGGTTGACCAACCTGCATGAGGCCGATTTCTTCACGCCCGAACGCCTGGGCGAGGCCGCCGGCGTGAGCATCGGCGAGCTGAACGAGCACGCCAATCATCCGGTCGTGCGTTTGCGGCATCTGTAACGCCACACTTCTTGAAGGAGAACCAGCCTATGCCCATGCAAAACCTCTGGCGCGAACTTCGGCCAGGGCCGAAAGTGCCCGACATCGTCTATGCAATCATCGAGATCCCCAAAGGTTCGCGCAACAAGTACGAATACAACAAAGAAAACGGCGTCATCGTCCTGGATCGGGTGCTCTTCTCTTCGTTGCACTATCCAGGCGATTACGGCCTGATCCCGCGCACCTTCTACGACGACGGCGACCCGCTGGACATCCTCCTGATGACCAACGAGCCGACCTTTCCCGGCTGTATCATCCAGGCCCGCGTGATCGGCATCTTCCGCATGCTCGACCGCGGCCTCCACGACGACAAGATCCTGGCCGTGCCGGCGACCGATCCGCTTTTCTCCGAATATCACGACCTCAAAGACGTGCCGCCGCACTACCTGAACGAAGTCGCGCACTTTTTCGAGGTCTACAAGGACCTGGAGGGCATGCGCACCAAGCCGGTCGGCTGGGAGAACGCCGAGGCCGCCAAAGCCGAGGTGTTGCGCTCGATCAAGCTCTTCGACGATCGCTTTGGCTTGCAAGGTCTATAAGGCGCGAAACCCATGACTACACCGACCATCGAACTGATCCGGCGTCACGGCTCGGTTCGCCATTACAAGCCCGATCCTGTGGCGCCCGACATCATCGAGGCCCTGGTGGCCGCGGCCCAACGCGCTTCCACCTCCTCCAACCTTCAGATGACCAGCGTGGTGGCCGTGACCGATCCGGCCGTGCGTCGGCGGCTGTCCGAGCTGTGCGGCGGCCAGGCGCACGTGGCCCAGGCGCCGGTCTTTCTGGCCTGGTGCGCCGACCTGAAACGGCTCGACCGCGCCTGCGAGCGGCGCGGCTATACGCAGGTGACCGCATACGTGGAGAACTTCCTGGTCGCCGCGGTGGACGTGGCGATCGCGGCGCAGAACGCCGCGCTGGCCGCCGAGTCGCTGGGCCTGGGCATCTGCTACATCGGCAGCATCCGCAACAACGTGGCCGCGGTGATCGAGCTGCTGCGGCTTCCCCGGCTGGTCTTCCCGATCGTCGGCATGACGGTCGGTTGGCCCGCGACGACGCCGACCGTGCGGCCGCGCTTGCCCCTCTCGGCCGTGCTCCACTGGGAGCATTACGACGCGGCGCCGAAGGATGCCGAGCTGGCGGCATACGACCGCATCATGGCCGCGACCGGCATCTACCAGAATCGCCAGGTGCCGGTGCCGGGCCGGCCCGAGCAGATGGAAGAGTACGGCTGGCTCGAACACTCGGCGCGGCGCGTGGCGCAGGCCTGGCGCACCGAACTGCGCGCGATCCTGGAACAACAGGGCTTCGATCTGAAATAGCATTTCGAGGAGGTCCCCGATGTCCCATCACGACAACGACGTTGTGATCCTCGGCGCCAGCCGCACCCCGATCGGCAAGTTTCAGGGCGGCCTGAGCGGCGTGCCCGCGACGCAACTGGGCGCGATCGCCATCCGGGCCGCGCTCGAGCGGGCCGGGCTCGATCCAGCCCTCCTTGCGGAAGTCATCATGGGCAACGTGGTGTTGGCCGGCGAAGGCCAGGCCCCGGCGCGACAGGCCGCCATCGGCGCCGGCGTGCCCGATCGGGTGGGCGCGTTGACGGTCAACAAGGTGTGCGGTTCCGGGCTGAAGGCGGTCATGCTGGCGGCCGCCATGATCCGCGCCGGCGACGGCGATTTCTACGTCGCGGGCGGCATGGAGAACATGAACCTGGCCCCCTATCTCCTCACCAGGGCGCGCTTCGGCTATCGGCTGGGCAACGCCGAGCTGGTGGATGCGGTCGTCCACGACGGCCTCTGGTGCCCGTTCGAGCATCAGCACATGGGCATGGCGGCCGAATGGATCGCGGAGCATTACGGGGTGAGCCGCCGGGCCCAGGATGAGTTCGCCTGCGCCAGCCATCGCAAGGCCATCGAGGCGATAGACGCCGGCCGCTTTCGGAGCGAGATCGTCCCGGTGACCATCCCCCAACGCAAAGGTCCGGCGCTCGTGGTGGACACCGACGAAAACCCGCGGCGCGACACGAGCGTAGAGGTCCTGGCGACCCTCAAGCCGGCCTTCAAGGAGGGCGGCACGGTGACCGCCGGCAACGCGCCCGGGATCACCGACGGCGCGGCCGCGCTGGTGGTGGCGCGGCGCGGCGCGGCCGCGGGGCATGGCCTGATGCCGCTGGCCCGGATCATGGGCTACGCGCAGGCGGCCGTGAAGCCGCTGGAGCTGTTCACCGCGCCGATCTTCGCGGTGCGCAAGCTGGCCGATCAATTGGGCATGAAGCCGACCGACTTCGACCTGATCGAGCTGAACGAGGCGTTTGCCGCGCAGTGCGTGGCCGACATCCGCGAGCTGGGATTGGACGAGGCGCGGGTCAACGTCAACGGTGGAGCCATTGCGCTGGGCCACCCCATCGGCGCCAGCGGCGCGCGCGTCCTGGTGACGCTCATCCATGCCCTGCGCGAGCGGGGCCTGCGCACCGGCCTGGCCGCGCTATGCCTGGGCGGCGGCGAGGCGGTGGCCCTGGCGGTGGAAATCGAAGGCGCGTGAACGACCGGCAAGTTTTCCCTCCCGGCGCAGACGTGGTAGAATAAGCCGGCCGATGGGGTTGACATCGGCTGATACACGAGCAAGACCGGGGAGGAGCTATGCCCACAGATGCTGCTCATCTGACCTTTAATCAATTGGAGGCGATGCGCGCAGGTGCGCGCGTGGCCGCGCGCACCTGCATGGGCATCACGGCCGCGGATCGCGTCTTCATCCTGACCGACCGGGTGACCCACGGCATCGGCCGGCTGCTGAGCGAAGAGGCATCGGAGGCGGGCGGCGAAGTCTTGCTGCACGATCTGGAACAATATGCCGAGCGACCGGTGAAGGCGTTGCCCGAAGGCCTGCGCGCTGAACTGCTCAAGTTTCGCCCCACGGTCACCTTTTATGCGGCCTCTACCCTGCCCGGCGAAGTGACTTTTCGCGCCGGCCTGCGCGTCTTTCTGCTCAACGACCTGAACGTGCGCCATGCGCACATGCCCGGGATCACGGCCCAACTGATGATGGAGGGGATGCGGGCCGACTATCGCGCCATCGCGTCGGTCACGCGCGCGGTGTACGACATGGTGCGGCTCGCCGAGAGCATCCACGTGACCACCCCCGACGGCACCGATCTGCTCGCCGCCTTCGATCCCGCGTTGCGCTGGGTGCCGTGCACCGGCATCTATCACCGTCCCGGCCAATGGGGCAATCTGCCCGAAGGCGAAACCTATACCTCGCCCCAAACGGTCCGCGGCACGATCGTAGCCCATGTCGTCGGCGACTATTTCAGCCAGAAGTACGGGGTGCTCAAACAGCCGGTGACCATTCAGATCGAAGATAGCCTGGCGAAGTCGGTGCGCGGGAGCGACGCGGGGCTGATCAACGAACTGAACGCGTATCTCGATTCGGCCGAAAACGCGCGCCGGATCGGCGAATTCGGCATCGGCACGAACATCGGCCTCAAGAAGCTCGTCGGCAATATGTTGCAGGACGAGAAGATCCCGGGCGTCCACCTGGCCTTCGGCAATCCCTATCCGGCCGAAACGGGCGCGACGTGGTCGTCGCCGATGCACATGGACGTGATCCCCCTGCGCTGTACCATCAGCGTGGACGGCGAAACGATCATGAAGGATGGCCGGTTCGACTACGAGCTGCTCGGCGTGCCGCCGCCGAGAGGCTGAGAGATGGGCCGCCGGACGTGCCAGGCATCCTCCCAGGTGCCTGGCACGTAAAGTGGTGCTCGGTTTCATTACGCGTTATGCGCCGCCCACCAGACGGCGCATGAGCAACTGCGAAGAACAGGAGTGCGGGCATGGATTGTCCGAAGTGCGGAACATGGAACCCGGACGACAAGCGGGTGTGCTGGCGTTGTCAGGCCGAGTTGCCCAAGCCCGTGGAAAAGAAAAAGCACACCCCTGTCGTCTTCCTGGGCCTGCCGGCCTGGGCGTGGGTCATCTTGATTGCCATGATGGCGTTCTGGCTGTTTGCCCAGCTCCTGGGGCCGGCGCTGATCAACCGCTAACGACATCGCCCTCGTGACCCTTTCGGCAGTGATCCCCCTCGATCAGCTCACCGCGCGCCTGTTAGCGTGGATGCGAGCCGCGCGGCGCGATCTGCCCTGGCGCCGCGATCGGCGGCCCTATGCCGTCTGGATCGCGGAGGTCATGTTGCAGCAGACGCAGGCCGCCACGGTCGTGCCGTACTACGAGCGCTGGATGCGCCGCTTCCCCGATCTGGCCGCGCTCGCCGATGCCGAAATAGACGAAGTGTTGAAAGCCTGGGAAGGATTGGGCTACTATGCGCGGGCCCGCCACCTGCATCAGGCCGCCCGCCAGGTGATGGCGCTCTACGGCGGCGAGCTGCCGGCCGATCGGACGGCGTTGCTTGCCCTGCCGGGGATCGGCCGTTACACGGCCGGCGCGATCTTGAGCCTGGCCTTCGGCCGGCGCGCGGCCGTGCTCGACGGCAATGTCCGCCGCGTCTTATGCCGCCTCTACGATATCGCGGCCGATCCGCGGGAAACTGCCGTCGAGGAACAGCTCTGGCAGCTTGCGACGGCCCTGGTCGAAGCGGTCGCCGACGACGAAGCGGGTCCCTTGAACGAGGCGCTGATGGAGCTCGGCGCGTTGATCTGCACTCCTCGCCAACCCGCGTGTGCGACCTGCCCGGTGGCGGATCTCTGTCTGGCCCATGCGCGGGGGGTCGAAGCCGAACGTCCCGTCGCGCGCAGCAGGCCGCAACTACCCCATCACACGGCTGTAGCCGGCGTCATCGCCGATGGCGAGGGCGCGCTTCTGTTGATCCGCCGGCCGGCGCGGGGACTGCTCGGCGGCCTGTGGGGCTTTCCGGGGGGCGTGTTGCAGGAAGATGAGACGCCGGAAGCCGGCCTCCGACGCACGATTCGCGAGCAGATCGGCGTCGAAGTGCGTCCCGGCGCGGCGGTGGCTCGCATCGAGCACGCCTACACGCATTTTCGTCTCACCCTGTACGCGTTCCGCTGTCAGATCGTTGCCGGCCAGGCGCAGCCGTTGCGTTGCGCGGCCGTGCGCTGGGCCACGGCCGACGAATGGCGCGACCTGGCGTTCCCCGCGACCGATGCCCGCATCATCCGGGCGTTGGCGGCCGACGGGTCTTCTGAATGAATCGGAGCTTCAGACGAGGGTTGCCGGCCCTCAAACCCGAAAGTGGACTTTCTGCGTATGAGAAAAATCTGGCCTTTGCGCTCTACTGCGCTCGAACCCGGTTTGCGGCTTATCGTGGGGGCGGGCCTGCTCCTGCTTGCCGCGGGTTGCACGGTGAGCGAGAAACGATTGGAGCCCACGGCGGCATCGCCGGCCCCGACCCGCGTGACAAGGCCCGGCCTCGGTCGCGGCGTCAACCTGGGCAACGCGCTGGAAGCCCCGCGCGAAGGGGAATGGGGCGTGGTGTTGCGAGAGGAATACTTCGACCTCATCCGCGATGCCGGCTTCGACTCGGTGCGCATTCCGATTCGCTGGTCGGCCCATGCCCTGGCCGCCGAACCATACACCATTGACCCGGCGTTCTTTGGGCGCGTGGATTGGACGGTCGAACAGGCGCTCGCGCGTGGCCTGGCCGCGGTGATCAACATGCATCACTACGAGGAGCTCATCGCCGATCCGGCCGGCCATCGGGCCCGCTTTCTGGCGCTATGGCGGCAGATCGCCGACCACTACCGGGCCTATCCGCCCGATCTGCGGTTCGAACTCCTGAACGAACCGAACGGCAAGCTCGATGCCGATGCCTGGAACGAGCTGCTGACAGCCGGTCTCGCCGTGGTGCGAGAGACGAACCCGACGCGCGAGGTGATCATCGGCCCGACCAACTGGAACAACGTTGATGCGCTTCCCCGGCTCAAGCTGCCGGCCGACGACCGACGCCTCATCGTCACCGTGCACTATTACAACCCGTTCCAATTCACGCATCAGGGCGCGGAATGGGTGCAGGGCAGCGACCGCTGGCTCGGCACGCAGTGGCGGGGTTCGGCGACCGAAGAGCAGGCGGTGACGCGCGATCTCGCACGCGCGGCCGCGTGGGCCGCGACGCATGACCGGCCCCTCTATCTGGGCGAGTTCGGCGCGTATAGCAAGGCGGACATGGCGTCGCGCGTGCGCTGGACGAGCTTCGTCGCCCGCCAGGCCGAAAGCCTCGGCATGAGCTGGGCCTATTGGGAGTTTTGCGCGGGGTTCGGCGTTTACGATCCGACCCGGCGCGCGTGGAACGAGCCCCTCCTGCGCGCCTTAATCCCATTGGCCCAGGCGCCGCAGGGGACGGAATAGACCCACCGTGCGCCTCAATCCAACATAAGGTGTACGACGCTGCCGGCGCGGCCGTCGAAGCGGAGCCCGCCCGCGGCGGTCAACGCGGCGTAGGCGCCGTTCACCCGCGCCGAACGGAGCGCCGCCCCGCGACAGAGCAGCTCGACCTCGCCGGCCGTCGGCGAGATGGCGACGATCAGGTCGGCGCCGGCCTCCGACCCATCTTCCTGCGGCCGGCGATACCCGACCGTGATCTCCGGCCGATCCTCGTCATAGATGACGCAGCTTCCTTCAGCTCCCGGCGCGTACAGCTCGATCGTCAACGGATCCAACGGCTTCTGATCTACGAAATCCTGTTCCGGCCCCCAGGGCAGG
Organism: Anaerolineae bacterium; assembly: GCA_034434235.1. Taxonomy (GTDB): domain Bacteria; phylum Chloroflexota; class Anaerolineae; order CG2-30-64-16; family CG2-30-64-16; genus CAKZKT01. The sequence goes on along the minus strand of DAOTZV010000180.1, from coordinate 232 downwards.
ATAGCGCCCCCGCGCACCCAGAGCGGCAAGGTGTCAAGCGCGGCCGTCACGTTCAGCCAGGCCGGGCCGCGCACGACTTCATGCGTCCAAAAATCCACCCATTCGCCGGCCGGCAGGTAGACCTGGCAACGGCCATCGGGACGGAAGACCGGCGCGACCAGGATGTCTTCGCCGAACATGTACTGGAGGTCGAGCCGCCGCGTCGTCGGATCGTCCTGGAACGCCAGCGCCA
>DAOTZV010000179.1:0-2717 GCA_034434235.1 Anaerolineae bacterium | reverse complement strand
TAGGAGTTTTTGATGGTTAGGAAAAGATCGAGGGCTCTTCTGACCGTTATTTACTAAGGAGAACCGTGTGGCCGGTGGTGCCCGGCACGTAAAACGCAGCCGGCAACGAATCGTCGGTTGGCCCTTTGCGCCTTCAGACGGAATCGGATACAATCTACCCCATGTCTCAACAATCGCAGCGGCTGGTGTGGGCGTTGCGCGGGGCGGCGCTGGCGTTGATCGCGCTGTCGCTGGCTGCGCCGTTATTCCCGGAAGAGCTTGCGTGGGGGCTCTGGCCCGCCGTCTATCTGCCGACTCCCTGGCGGTGGGCGCTGGCCGGATCGGCGGCCGGACTGGCGTTGTTCGGCGATCGGCTGCCGATCGGCCGGTTGCCGTCGCTGCCGATCGGCGCACGCGATTGGCGCGCGCTGATCGCGCTGGCGTGCGCCGTGCCGTTCTATCTCTTCCGCCTTCGCCATCTGCGCTGGGGCGACGCCTATCTCCTGGTGCACGCCATCCCGCACCCGCAGGTCAGGTTGACCTACAACTGGCAGGCGCCGCTCGATGTGTTCGTTCACGCCAGATTATGGGCGCTGGGCCATCGGCTCTTCGGCTGGCCCGATCCGATTCCCGTCTACACGCTCCTCAGCGTGATGGCGGGCGCGATCTTCATCTGGGCGCTCTTTGGAGTGGCCGGCCGGCTCGGCGCCGAGCGCCACGACCAGGCCGTGATCTTCGGCCTGGTCGCCAGCCTGGGCCTGATCCAGCTCTTCTTCGGCTACATCGAGAACTACAGCCTCATGACCGTGGGCGTGCTCATCTTCATCTGGCTGGCGGTGCGTGCGCTGCGCGGGGAAACGGCGCTCGTGGGACCGGCGCTGGCGCTGGCGTTGACCCACGCGTTTCATCCGTCCACGATCGTGCTGGCGCCGGGCCTGCTCCTGTTGGCCTGGCAGCTCCGCCGGGCCGCGGCCGATCGAGCCCGGCCGCTCCGCCTGATCTTCGCCATCGTCGGGCCCTATCTCGCCGTCTTCGCCGGCGTGCTGATCTTGATGACCGCGGGCGGCCACGGCCTGGATGCGCTGCTGGGCGCCGACGCGCCCGGCGGCGGCGATCATCGCTGGTTCGTGCCGTTGTTCGAGACCACCACCCGCTGGGAGCACTACACCATGTTCTCCCTCGGCCATCTGCGCGATATCGTCAACGAGCAGCTCCTGGTGGCGCCGGTCGTGTGGCCGGGCCTGGCCTTGATCGCGGCGCTCGCCCGGCCGCGCATCCCCCATCGCGATCCGATCTTTCGCCTGCTCCTGGCCTTGACGTTGCTCTACGGCCTGTTGACCTGGACCTGGAACCCCGACTACGGCGGCCAGCGCGATTGGGACCTGTTCGCGCCGGCTTCCCTGCCGGCCGCGCTCCTGTTCGGCTACACCTTGCGGGCCGCCCTGCCCGAGCGTGCGGCGCTGCGCCGGGCCGGCTGGGCGCTGATCGCCGCGCAGGCGTTCCATACCGCGCTGTGGGTCTATCAGAATACGTTGCCGTGGGAGTGGGGGTGAGGCCGTGAGGCGTGAAACGTAAAACGTGAAACGTAAAAACGTAAAACGTGAAACGTGAAACGTCAAGTGGTGGAGGGGGGGTGGGGCTTTCGGCGAAGGAGAATTTGTTGCGGGCGCTCGCCCATGAAGAGCCCGAACATGTGCCGTGGGAGGGCGAGGGTGCGCTGGCGGTGGTGGATCATGTGGGCCGCCGGCCGCCCCTCTCGGGCGTAGATGCCTGGGGGGTCGCGTGGGCGCCGTTGCCCGCGGATTACCGGCCGGCCGCGGGGGAACCTGCGGCTTCTTATCCGGTCGGCCATCCGGTGGACACCGCCGCCGGGCTGTTGGACCTTCCCGTTCCGCCGGTCACGCCGGCGCTGTTTGCCGGCCTGTTCGCCGGCGGTCGGCCGGCCGATGCGCTGATCGTCGGCCGGCACGAGGCGGGGCCGTTCGAGCGCTTCGCGCAGCTCCTGGGAACGGCGAACGCCCTGAACGCGCTGTTGCGCGAGCCGGAAGCGAGCGCCGCCGCGCTGATGCGCATCGCCGAATATCACGTCCAGGTGGCGGCGGGCTATCTGGCGGCGGGCGTCGAAGCGGGATGGCTGGCCGACGATTATGCCGGCAACGCCGGCCCCTTCTTCCGGCCCGAGCTCTGGCGGCGGCTGATCTTGCCGGCCGTCAGGCGCATCATCGCGATCTATCGGCAGGCGGGCGCCATCGTCTTCTTTCACACCTGCGGCCGGGCCGAGGCCTTCATTCCCGACCTGCTGGAGGCCGGCGTGACCGTCTTCAACCTGCAAAGCGACCTGTGCGACCTGGCCGGCCTCAAGGCGCGCTTTGGCCGGCGCATTGCGTTCTACGGCGGCGTGCCGGTTTCGCTGATGCTGAACGGAACGCCCGAACAGGTGGAGGCGCGGGCGCGGATCGCCATCCAGACGCTGGGACGAGACGGGGGATTGATCCTGGCGGCCGATCAGCCGCTCGCCTATCCGCCGGCGAACGTGGCGGCCCTGGCCGAAGCAGCGCGGCAGTGGGCGGGGATCGGTCGAGCCTGCTATGAATAACGGTACGGTCCTCTTTGTCGTTTTTGTCTTGATAGATGATTTCAAAAGCCGGTGAAGGTTTGGGTGAAGGAGAAAAAGATTGATTAGACGAATAAGATTTATCAGACCTATTGGTCGTATTGACTCGTTTTTGAGTTTTAGT
>DAOTZV010000178.1:0-11775 GCA_034434235.1 Anaerolineae bacterium | reverse complement strand
ATCTGGTCGCGGCTGCTCTACGGCGCCCGCATCGTCCTGATCATGTTGCCGGTCGGCGAGCACGTCTGGCTGCCGCTGGGCACGGCCATCTGGGGCGTGCTCCTCGGGCTGCTCGTCGGGTGCACGCTCGGCCTGGTGGCCGGCTACCTGGGCGGGTGGATAGACGAGGTGGTGATGCGCGTGTTGGACGCGATGATGGCGTTCCCGGTCATCCTCCTCTACATGATCATCATCGCCGCGGTGGGCGCTTCGGCCACCAACGTCGTGCTGGCGATCGCCATCGTCGGCACGCCGGGCATCGCCCGCCTGGTGCGCGGCCTGACGCTCGACATCCGCACGCGCGATTACATTCGCGCCGCCGAGATCCGGGGCGAGAGCAAGCTCTACATCATGTTCGTCGAGATCCTGCCCAACGCGCGCGGGCCGATCGTCATAGATGCGATGCTGCGCGTGGGCTACGCCATCTTCGCGATGGGCACCCTGGGCTTCCTGGGCTTGGGCCTGCCGCCCCCCTCGCCCGATTGGGGAAGCATGGTCGCCTCGGGCCGGCGCTACATCCTGGCCGGCAGTCCATGGGCCGCGCTGTGGCCTTCGCTTGCCATCGCCTCGCTGGTCGTCGGCCTGAACCTGTTGGCCGACGGATTGCGCGAGGAGTCCATGCGCTATCAGTAAGGAGCGAACGCATGATCGCAGATCACCGCCCGCGCGTGCCCATCCTCGCCGTGCGCGACCTGGCCATCGTGTACGCGACGCGCCAGGGCGACGTGCCGGCCGTGCGCGGGGTGAGCTTCGACATCCAGCGCGGGGAAACCCTCGGCATCGTGGGCGAGTCGGGTTGCGGCAAGAGCACCGTCGCGTTCGGCATCGTGAATTTCCTGGGCGCCAACGGCCGGATCGTGAGCGGCGAGATCCTCTTTCAGGGCCAAAACCTGGTGGGGAAGTCGGAGGGAGACCTGCGCAAGATTCGCGGGGATCGCATCGCCATGGTGTATCAGGATCCCATGCAGGCGCTCAACCCCTCGATGCGCCTGGGCGACCAGATGGCCGAGGTGCTGATCGTGCATCGCGGCATGGATCGCAAGGCCGCGGAGGCGAAGTGCATCCAGATGCTGGAGCGGGTCTACATGCCCGATGCAGCCAACGTCATGAAGCGCTACCCGCACCAGATCTCGGGCGGCCAGCAGCAGCGGGTGGTCATCGCCATGGCGCTGCTCAACGACCCGGCGCTGTTGATCATGGACGAGCCGACGACCGCGCTCGATGTGACCGTCGAGGCCGCGGTGCTGGATCTGATCGCCGATCTCCAGCGCGATTTCGACACCGCCATCATGTACATCAGCCACAACCTGGGCGTGATCGCGCGCGTGGCCGACCGGGTGGCCGTGATGTATGCCGGCGAGATGGTCGAGCGGGCCGCGGTCGCCGATATCTTTCTGCGGCCCTCTCACCCGTACACCCAGGGCCTGATGCGCTGCGTGCCGCGGCTGGGACAGGACAAGACCAGCAGCTATTTGTACCCCATCCCCGGCCGGGTGCCCTCGCCCCAGGCCTTGCCGCCGGGGTGCATCTTCGAGCCGCGCTGCGCGTTTGCCCGTCGCGAATGCGGCCAACGCCGGCCCGAGCTGCGCGAGGTGGCGGCCGGCCATTGGGCAAGCTGCCTCTTCGCGGAGGAGATCGCGGAGCAGGGGTGGAAGCCGCCGGCCCCGGCCGAAAAGGCGCCGTCCCCGGGCGCGTCCGCATTCCCGCCGGTCGGCGCTCGCCGGGCCGCGGACGGGCCCATCTTGAAGGTAGAACACATGAAGACGTTCTACCGGGTGCCGTCCAGGCGGCTCTTCGGCGGCCGGGAGTACGTCCGGGCGGTGGACGATGTGAGCATCGAGGTGCGGCCGGGCGAGACGCTGGGGATCGTCGGCGAATCGGGGTGCGGCAAGAGCACGCTGGTGAAGACCATTATCGGCCTGGAGACGCCCACCGCCGGCACGGTCGAGTTCATGGGCATTGACATCGCGCAGCCGGTCTCCAGGCGCAGTCTCGACATCCTGAAGAACCTGCAGATGGTGTTCCAGAACCCGGACTCGACCCTGAACCCCTCCTTCAGCGTGGGCGCGCAGATCGGCCGCGCGCTGCGGCGGTTCAGGAAGCTGCCCGGCCGGGAGGTGCGGGCCGAGGTCATCCGCCTGTTGGATCTGATGAAGCTGGGCGAGCGCTACTACGACCGCTTGCCCCGCCAGCTCAGCGGCGGCGAGAAGCAACGCGTGGGCATCGCGCGGGCGATCGCCGGCCGGCCCGAGGTGGTGTTGTGCGACGAACCGGTATCCGCGCTGGACGTTTCGGTGCAGGCCGCGGTGCTCAACCTGCTGCTCGAGATCCAGCAGCAGATGGGCACGACCATGGTCTTCATCGCGCACGATCTGAGCGTGGTGCGCTTCTTCTGCGACACGATCGCCGTGATGTATCTGGGCCAGATCGTCGAGATCGGCCCGGCCGAAGCGATCTACATGCCGCCATATCATCCTTACACCGAGGCGCTCCTCTCCGCGGTGCCCATCCCCGATCCGCGCGTCGAACAAGCGCGCATCCGGCTCAGCGGCACGGTGCCGAGCGCGTTGAACCCGCCGGCCGGCTGCCGCTTCCACACGCGTTGCCCGCGCAAGCTGGGCGCGATCTGCGAGACGCAGACGCCGCCCTGGCAGGTGGCCGCGACCGGACAGCGCATCTTCTGCCACATCCCCCTCGCGGAGCTGAGCAGGATGGCCTCGGTGATCACCCTGAAGGAGGCCCCTCATGCTGGTTAAGGACTACATGACCCGGCATCCTTTGTTGGCCGATCCGGACATGCCCGTCGTTGACGCGCAACGTTTCATGGTCGAGGCGAACGTCCGGCGCCTGCCGGTCGTCGGCGACGGCAAGCGGCTGCTCGGCCTGGTCACCCGCCAGTCGCTGCTGGTGGATCCGGGCCGGCTGGGCAGTTTGAACATGTGGGAGATCGCCGGCTACCTGGCGCGCTTGACCGTCAAGGATGTGATGATCAAGGCGAAGGACGTCATCGTCATCGGCCCGGAGGCAACCATCGAAGAGGCGGCGCGCCTCATGGTGGAGAAGAAGGTCGGCTGTTTGCCGGTATTGGAGGACGGCGCGGTGGTGGGCATCATCACGGAGACCGACCTGCTGGCGCAGTTGACCTCGATGATGGACCTGCGCAGCCCGGGCGTGCGCGCGACCGTCCGCATGCCCACCGATCAGGTCGGCGGGTTGGCCCGGCTCGTCAACGCGATCGCGGCCCGGGGGTGGGGGATCAACGCGCTGGGGGGCAGCGTCTATCCGAAGGATCCGGCGTGGTGGGATGCGGTGGTCAAGATCGAAGGCGTGACGAAGGAAGAGCTGCTGGCGGTCTTGCAACAGGTGCCGGGCGAGACGGTGGTGGATATCCGCGAGGTGTGAGTGAACCTCACTCCTCCGGCATCCTCTCCCACAGGATGAGGGGAGAACCTCTCGGGTGTTTGCGCATTTACGCGTTCGCGCGTTCACCTTCATCGTCGGGTTGTTGCTGCTCGGTTGCTGGTTGTTGGCCGGCGAACGGGCCAGCGCGGCCGCCGCGCGGCCCCTGCGCGACGGGATGCCGGCGACCGCGGTTGGATCGGTCCTGGTCCCTCCGCCGCCGACGCTGCCCGCGCGCACGCAGCTTTTCCGCGGCCAGGGATTCGACACCTGCGAGGTGCCGTCGGCCGCGGCCCTGGAAGCATGGTTCGTCTCCAGCCCCTATCGCGTCGTCAACCTGTACATCGGCGGCGCGGGCCGCTATTGCAGCAACCGGGCGTTGAACGCCGACCTGGTGGCGCAGCTCGGCCGGATCGGCTGGCGCTTCATCCCCACCTGGGTCGGGCCGCAGGCGCCGTGCTACACGGGCCGCAAGCCGCTCATGAGCGGGGACCCGATCACGGCCCATGCCCAGGGGCTCGCCGAGGCGAGCGCCGCCATCAAAGCGGCGACCGACCTGGGCCTGGCCGGGCCGGACGGCGCGGGCACGATCGTCTATTACGACCTGGAGCACTACGACAGCAAGGATCCGTCCTGCAACACGCCGGTGCAGGCGTTCATCTCCGGCTGGACGGCCGGGCTGCGCGCGGCCGGCAATCTGGCCGGCGTGTACAGCAACCCGGCCGCGCTGGTCAGCTTCGCCGCACTCTCCAACGCGCCCGATGCGATCTGGCCGGCGCGCTGGCTCTATACGTCCTACAATCCGGACGTGACCGTATGGGATGTGCCGAACCTGCCCGCGTACCTCTGGGCCGACCATCAGCGCATCTGGCAATATGCCGGCGGCCACAACGAGACGTGGCAGACGGCGGACGCGCTCACGTGGGAGGAGGCGGGCTTCGGCCACCAGGAGACGTGGAACGGGGTGACGCTGAACATTGACTGCGACGTGATAGACGGCATCGTGGCGCGCTGGTTGCCCGCCAACCCCTCGTATGCCATCTATCTCCCGCTCATCGCGGGCGCAACGCAGCCGTGATGGCCGAAGGTCATGCTGCTTTACGTGCCAGGCACCTGAGAGGGTGCCTGGCACGTCCGACGGCTCATTTTCAAGGTGAGCCCCATTCATGGGGCGTCGCTTGCGTAGCCCGGCGATTCATCGCCGGGCTACGCGCGCCGACGTACCCCTGCCGCGTCATCTATCGCGCCAGCGCGGCGATCTTCCGCTCCATAGCCGGCACGGCGTCGGCCGCCAGGTACCCCATCTCCATCTCGAACGTCACCGATGCGCCGGCCGCCAGCTCGCGCACGTTCCCCTTGGCCTTCTCCGCGTGATACCCTTCCGGCTCGGCCGTGGCCGGCTCGCACATGCCCAACGTGTCCTGGTCGGGCGTGCGCGAGATCCAGCGAATGCCGTGATTGAGCTGCGCCAGCTTGTGGCGGATCAGATCGCCGGTGCCGTCGGGATGTACCTGCATGGTGTAGGCCCACCCCTCTTCATCCGCGCGATAGTCCACGAAGAAGACCACCTCCGGGTCGAAGGAGAGCCCGGGGACGAGGACGTTGTGCTTCTCCGGGTGTTGCGCCAGCTCCTCGAGGAATTCCCGATAGCCCGGCGCCGGCTTGACGTGCGATGGGATGCTGCGCCGCACGCGCACGTGGGCCGGATCGCACGCCGCGCTGTAGACCAGCCGGCCGTAATCCACCGGCCGGAAGTTCACGTGTGCCAGGTACATCAGATCCATCGGCGTGCGCTTCAGGTTGGTGACGGTCATCGTGACCGGGAAGAGGGAAGAGCCGGCGTAGAGCCGCACTTCGGGCCGGGCCACGTAGTGATCGCTGAAGAAGACGATGTGTTCGTACTCGCCGCTCAGGCCGATGTAGGGCCCGCGGTCGTCTGTTCCCACGAGAACCCAGGCTCGCTGATAGGGCGCGTTGGGCAGCTCGCCGTGCAGCGGGTGTTTGTCCTCCGGGCCAGGGACCCCCATCGCGGTCGCGCCGCAATGCAACAGGAAGCCGCCATAGGTCTCCAGGTAGACGCGCGTGGGCCGCGGCTCGGTGAAGGGGGTCTTCATGGTCAGGTTGCGGCCGCCGAACGCCGCCGACCAGATCTGTTGGCCCTGGAACGGCAACATGACCAGCTCGCCGAGCTCGTTCTTGAGCCGGAGGCCGGCCACGCCGCTATCGAAGCGGAAGACGCTGGCGCTCAGCGGGCCGTGCTCGACCAGGACGCGCTCTTTGCTCTCGAAAAAGGCGGGTTGCAGATGGATGGTGGTGTGAGTCATGGCAGATTCTCTCCCGGAATGTGATGGTGGGCTTGCTTCAGGCCGTCTTTGCCAGCTTCGCGAAGATCGGCTCCAGGGCCCGATAGGCTTCTGCGTATAGGGCAATCATCTCGCCATAGCGCGCGGCGACCGTCGGATCGGGCTTTTCGGCCTCGGCCGCGGGAATGAAGCGGCCGGCGACGCGGTAGTCGGGATAGAGGCCTACGCCCACGCCGCCGGCAATGGCCGCGCCGAGGGAGGTCGCCTCGGCCGTCAACGCGGGCAACAGGATCGGCAGGCCAAGCGCATCGGCGATGATCTGGCGCCAGAGCGCGCTGCGCGCGGCGCCGCCGATCAGGCGCATGGCCCGGATGGCCGCGCCCTGAGCGCGCAGCGCATCCAGGATCAGGCGCAGGTGAAACGCCACCCCTTCCAGGACGGCGCGCACGACCTGGGGCCGGCCGTGCGGCATCGCCAGGCCGACGAACGCGCCGCGCGCGGCCGGGTTCCAATAGGGCGCGCGCTCGCCGAGCAGATGGGGCAGAAAGAGAAGGCCCCCGGCGCCGGGCGGCGCAACGGCCGCCTGGGCGTCCAGGCCCCGAAAGTCCTTCGCGGCCCCTTCTTCCGTCAACAGATTGGCCAGCCAATCGTAGGCGCCGCCGGCCGCCTGCATGTTGCCGAGCGCAAAGTACAGCGCGGGGTCTAAATGGGCCATGGTGATCGTGCGCTGGGCGGGGTCGAGCAACGGCTCGGCCGTGCTGAGCGCCATCCACGCCGACGAGCCGATGTAGGTGTAGGCGTCCCCCTCGGCCACCGCGGCCGAGCCGACCGTAGCACACGCGCCGTCGCCGCCGCCGATCACGACCGGCGTGCCGGCCAACAGGCCGGTGGCCGCGGCCGCCGCGGCCGTCACCCGGCCGATCACCGTGGCCGACGGGTACAGCTCGGGAAGCAGGCTTGCCGAAAGGCCGATGGCCGCGATCATGTCGTCGGCCCAGCGCCGCGCCCGAATATCCAGCAGTTGCGTGCCCGAGGCGTCGGAATAGTCGCTCGCCATGACGCCGGTGAGCAGGAAGGCCGCGTAATCTTTGACGTGCAGCACCTTGTGCGCTCGCCGATAGACCTCCGGCTCGTGCTCCTTCACCCAGAGCAGCTTGGCCGCGGTGTAGGCCGGGCTGGCGCGCAGGCCGGTGAGCCGATAGATTGCGTCGGCCCCGCACGTCGCGGCGATGGCGTCCGATTGGGCAACGGCGCGCTGATCGGCCCAGATGATGCAATGGCGTAGGGGCCGGCCGGCCGCGTCGACCAGCAGCGCGCCCTGCATCGTGCCACTGAAGCTGATCGCAGCCACGTTGGCCGGCGCCACGCCGGCCTTCTCCAGCAGCCGTCGCGTGCCCTGGAAGACCGCGATCTGCCAGTCGGCGGGGTCTTGCTCGGCCCAATTTGGGTGAGGATAGGCGGTCGGATAGGGCTCGAAGGTGGCGGCGACGGGCGCGCCCGTCGCCGCGTCGAAAAGGGTGGCTTTGTCGCCGGTGGTGCCCAGGTCGTGAGCAAGGATGGTGGTGGGTTGCGCCATAGGTCGTCTGTCCTGAAAATCCGGTCGGGAGCCGTCGGTGAATGGAGCCGCGGTACTCGGGGGTCGCGGCTCGTGATGCGCATATTGTAGCACATTTCGCAAGGGAAGGAGAATTCCAGGGGGCTTTTCACCGGCAGCGCTGCGTCACCTCAAGCAGCGGGGGATTCAGCCGCGCCTATCGAGCAGCCTGCGGTAAACCTCCCCATAGCGCGCGGCCACGGCGTCCACCGCGAAGTGGTCGCGGGCATATTGCCAGGCGCGGGTGCTGAAATCGGCCCGCGTCGCCTGCCACCTCGCCAGCCACGCGGCCAGCTCCTGCGGCGATGCCTCATCGTACACGATCCCCAGGTCGTGCGCGCGCACGACCTCCGCGGCCGCACCCGCCCAGCGGCTCACGATCACCGGCAGGCCGGCCGCCAGGTACTCGGTGAACTTGACCGAGAGGATCGTGCGCGCCACTTTTTCGTAACGGTCGTCGGCACCGGCTCCAACCGGCCTCCAGACCGGCAGGACGGCCAGGTCGGCGCCGGCCAGCAGGCGGATGACCTCGCCCTGGGGCGCTGCGCGCGCCGTGCACGCGACAGCGGGCCCCAGCTCGCCCTGGAGCCACGCGGCCAACCCTTGCGGATCGGCCACGGAGACGAGAAGCAAGAAGTGCCACGCGGCGGCCGGCATGGCGTCGCGCAGGGCGCGAAACAGGCTGCTCAGCGCCTGCCGATCCACCCAGCCGCCCACGTAGACCGCGGTCAGCCGGTCCCCCAGGCCCAATTCCCCGCGGCAGGCCGACCGCCAGGCGGACAGCCCGGCAAAGGGGGGCACGGACGTGCAGGCAGGAGCCACGAAGAGCCGGTCGGCGACGTCCGCATACTGATCGGTCAGGATCCCGGCCATGCCCTGCGACACGGCCGCCACAGCGTCGGCCGAGGCGATCAGCCGACGTTCAAGGCGCTTCCACAAGGCAAAATCCTGCTCGTCCAGCAGTCGCGTCTTGCCGCTCTCGATCCGGCTGGCCCCCTCTTCGGGATACAGGGCCCGCGCGTCGAAGACCAGGGGGCAACCGCTCCAGCGCCTGATCCACCGGCCGATGAGCGCGGCCGGATAGGATCGGCAGTGGACGAGCGAAGGCCGCAGGGCAAAGCGGATCCAGACGGCCGCAACCCACGCCTGAGCGAGATAGAGGGGGAGCCATCGCCGCGGGATGTAGAACAGGCGGGTCAGGAACAGGATCGGCAAGACGTGCAGCGCGATGCCGGCCTCCGCCAGCTCGCGGCGCAACAGCCGGATCTCGCGGCGAAAGCGCAGCCAGTTGGCAATGGGATAGAGCGCCACGAGGGTGATGCGCCGGCCCGACCGCGCCGCCATGACCTTGAGGAGCGCGATCACCTGCGAGCGGATCAACGGGGAGCGGACGACGTCCTCGATGGCGATCAGGTAGACGACGTGCATCTCACACATCCAGCGCCCGATGCCACAGCTCGACGGCCAGACAACGCCAGAGCGTCGCGCTGTGATCGGCCGCGCCGCGCGCGTGCTGATCGAGCATGTCCAGGACGACCTCCGGCGCCCAATACGGTCGCTGGCGGAACGCGGCCGAGGTGAAGACCTCGCGCAGCCACGGCGCCAGGTCGTCCCGCAGCCAGGTGTCTTGCGGCGTGCTGAAGCCGATCTTGTCGTGCCGCGTCCGCACACTCTCCGGGATGATCCCGCGCAGGGCCCCGCGCAGGACGTACTTGGTCACGCCGTCCCGGATCTTCTGTTGGGGCGGCAGGGCAAAGCAGAACTCGATCAGCCGGTAGTCCAGGAACGGCACGCGCGACTCGATGGAATGGGCCATGGAGTTGCGGTCGTCGAAGCGCAGCAGCGACGGCAGCGGATCGAACGCCAGGCCGCGGTAGAGCGCGTGCGCCAGCCGGGAGCGGCCGAAGGCGGGCGGACGCCAGCGCTCGACCGCGAGGGCCTGTTCGGCGGCGAAGTCGGCCGCGAGCCACGGCTGGCGAGCAAGGGCCCGCCCCCTGAGGCCGAGCCGCAGGCCCTCGGGCAGGAGGTTGGAGAGCAGGTTGCGCGCCTCCTGCCGGGCCGACGCGGCGTGCAGCGCGAGGTGGCCGCGCAACTCGGCCGCCAGCCGGCCCCAACGCAATCCGGCGGCCAGGTCCGCGAAGTAGGGCGGAAAGAAGCCGAGATAGCCGGCCAGCAGCTCGTCGCCGCCCTGGCCGTCCAGGGTGACCTTGACGCCCGCCTGCCGGGCCAGGCCGAACACGTTCCACTGCGCGAAGATGCTGGTCGAGCCGAACGGCTCCTCCAGGTGGTACGCCAGCTTCTGCCACGCCTCGCGCAGTCCGGCCGGGGTCGGATAGACCATCCGGCCGTCCACCCCCGCGTCTGCGACGACCGCCTCGATGAAGCGGCCCTCGTCGTGCCGGGCGTCCGCGTAGCGGGCCGAGAAGGTCTTCTGTCGCGCCTCCATGCCCACCACGTGCAACCCTCGCTCGCGGATCAGCCGGTTGATGACCCCCACCACGGCCGACGAGTCCAGCCCGCCGCTCAGACAGGTGCCCACCGGCACGTCGCTGATCAGGTGTCGGCGCACGGCGTCCTCGAACAGCTCCCGGAAGGCGTCGGCGTAGGCCGCGTCGGACGGCAGGCGGATCTGCCGCGCCGGGTCGAGCTGCCAGTAGCGCCGGCGCTGCGTCGCGGCGCCGGCTAGGTCGAGCGTCAGGGTATGCGCGGGCGGCAGCGCGCGCACGCCCGCGAAGAAGGTCTCCTCCGTGTGGTCGCTCAGGTTGGCGGCCAGGAAGTCATAGATGGCGGCCGGGTTCGCGCGGCGCGGGATGCCCAGCGCCAGCAACGCCTTGATCTCCGACGCGAAGGCGAAGCGGCCGGCCTCTTGCCACAGGTAGAGCGGCTTGATGCCGACCCGGTCGCGCGAGAGGAGCAGGCGGCGCCGGGGGATGTCCCAGATGGCGAAGGCCCACATGCCGTTGAAGCGCGGCGTGCACCCCTCGCCCCACGCCTCGTAGGCATGGAGGATCACCTCGGTATCGCTCTGCGAGACGAAGCGGTGGCCCAGGCCGGCCAGTTCCCCGCGCAGGTCGTCGGCGTTATACAGCTCGCCGTTGTAGACGATCCAGAGCGTGCGATCCTCGTTGCACATCGGCTGGTGGCCGGTGGGGGTCAGATCCACGATGGCGAGCCGACGGTTCGCCAGGCCGAGCGTGTAAGGCGCGCCGGCCGAGGCGGCGGCCGTCAGGCGGCCGGCCGGCGCGTAGGGCAACCCGTAGCCGAACACGTCGGCGGGCGTGTCGTCGCCGCCGAAGAGCGCATACTCGCCCGTGGCCGCGTTGCCCAGGATGTAGCCGACGTCATCCGGCCCGCGATGGCGGATCGCGGCGGCCATGGCGAGCAGGTCGGCCGCGTCCACCGGCCGGCCGTCGAGGTGTATCAGTCCGACGATGCCACACATGTTTTGTCTCTTGCCGTTTGCAGACGGCCCCGCACCCACGCCAGCCCCAAGCGCACTTCCTCCGCGCCGACGATCCGCAACAGGAACAGCGCGGCGACGAAGCCGGCCAACAGCACGACCTTGACTCCGACCCCCGGCCACAGGTCGAGCCGGTTGGCGATCAGCGCGGCCAACCAGGCCGCGACGCACAGCCCCGCGATCCCCAGCACCTTGCCGGTCTCGTAAGGGATCGGGTACGCGCGCTGGGACAGAGAATATGCCATGACCGCCGAGGTGGCATAGGCCAGCATGGCGGCCAGCGCCGCGCCGACATAGCTGAAGCGCGGCACCAGGAGGAGATTATACACCACACAAGCCGCGGCCGCGACCGGCACGCTGATCGCCAGCAGCCGGGTCCGCTTCGCCAGGATCGCGCCGGTGCTGACGATGTAGTAGCTGGCGTCGGCCACGAGCTGGAGCGCCATCAGGCCGGAGACGGACGCACCCGCCAGGTAGTTCGTGGTCGTGAACAGCAGGAGCATCTCCCGCGCGAACAGCGCCACGATCACCACGCCGGCGCCCGCCACGATCCAGAAATAGGTGAGCGCTTTGGCATAGACCAGCGGGGCGTTCTCTTGCTTCTGGAGCGAGAACGCGAACGGCCCCCAGGCGGTCAGGAACGCGCTGGTAAAGAGCACCAGCGGCGCGCTGGCCTTGTTGCCCACGGCCAACAGCCCCACATCGGCGGCCGAGCCGTAATGCAACAGGAAGTAGCGGTTCGAGTACGCGATGAACCAGCCGCCGAGGGCCGCCGGGATGAGCGGCAGGCCGACGTGCAGGAGCTTCGCCAGCCACGCCCGCGAGAAGCGCGGGAAGAGCAGGCGCCGCGTGGCCCAGAAGCCGGCCGGCAGGGTCAACAGCGCGGCCGCCAGCGGGCCGGCGAACGCGCCGTTCACGCCCCAGCGCCAGCCGACCACGAACAGGATGCTCAGGCCGACCCCCAGCAGCAGGTTGGCGAT
>DAOTZV010000177.1:0-5455 GCA_034434235.1 Anaerolineae bacterium | reverse complement strand
CCTGACGCGGCGGGCTGCGGAGGCCGCGAAATCGCCGGTGCTCCAGGTCGCCGACCTGAGCCTGGACACCCTGACCCATCGGGTGAAGCGCGGGGGCAAGACCATCGAGCTGACCGCCAAAGAATACGCGGTGCTGGAATGCCTCATGCGCGAGCCGGAGCGCGTCCTCACCCGCACCATGATCGCCGAGCACGTCTGGAACTACGACGTGTTCAATCAGTCCAACGTGGTGGACGTCTACATCCGCAACCTGCGCCGTAAGATTGACGACGGCCACGATCTCAAGTTGATCCACACCGTGCGCGGGGCCGGCTACCGGCTGTCGGCGGAACCAGAGGCTGAACCATGACCCTGCGCGCCCGTTTCGCCTTGTGGGTAGCGGCACTGCTCCTGGCGGTGCTGACGGTCTTCGGCGCGTTCGTCTACTTCAGCCTGGCGCAGGGATTGGCCGGCGCGTTGGATGACTCCCTGCGCCTGAGCGCGTCACAGGTGGCCGCCGCAGTCAACATCGAAGACGGCCAGATCAACTTTGCCGATAGCCTCCTCGAAGGCGGCAACGTGGCCGAGGAACTGCGCGGCCGTGGCCTGACCATCCGCCTCCTCGATCCGGCCGGCCATGTGGTGCACTCCTTCGGCCCCTATCGCACCTTGCCGGTAGATGCCGCAAGCCTGGCGGCCGGCCGGCAAGGGCAAACCGCCTTCGCCACCGTCGCGGCCGCGGGCCAGGGCGAACCGGTACGCTTCTACACTGCGCCGATCATAGAGAACGGACAGCTCGTCGGCATCGTGCAGGCGGCGCAATCGCTGGGGGATGCTGAGGATACGCTGCACCGCCTCCTGGCGGCATTGCTGATCGGCGGGCCGTTCCTGGCCTTGCTCGCCGCACTGGGCAGTTACCTCCTGGCGGCCCGCGCCCTGGCGCCGATCGACCAGATCACCCGCACCGCGCGGCGCATCTCGGCCGAAGACCTGTCTCGCCGGCTCAACCTGCCGGCCACCAACGACGAGATCGGCCGGCTGGCGGCCACCTTCGACGACATGCTGGCCCGGCTGGACGCAGCGTTCCGCCGCGAACGCCAGTTCACCGCCGACGCCTCGCACGAGCTGCGCACCCCCCTGGCCGCGATGCAGGCCATCCTCAGCGTCACGCGCGCACAACCGCGCTCTCCCGCCGATTACGAGCTGGCCCTGGCCGACCTGGCCGATGAGGCCGACCGTCTGCGCAGCCTGGTGGAAAGCCTGCTACAGCTTGCGCGAGGCGAGGACACAGTGGTGGCCACCCGCGCGGCCGTCGATCTGTCCACCCTGCTGCACGACATCACCGATTCGCTGCGGCCGCTGGCCGAGGCCAAAGGGCTGGCGCTGATCTGCGACGTTCCGCCCGGCCTGAGCCTGGTCGGCGACGGCGACGCCCTGATCCGCCTGTTCGTCAACCTGCTGGACAACGCCGTGAAGTACACCGAACGCGGCCGCATTGTCGTCAGCGGCCGCGCCGAGGCAGCCCGCTTGCGCGTGACCGTGGCCGACACCGGCATCGGCATCCCCGCCGAACACCTGCCGCACATCTTCGATCGGTTCTATCGTGTGGACCGGGCGCGCACAGAAGGTGGGGCCGGCCTGGGGCTGGCGATCGCCCTGGAGATCGCCCGCGCCCACGGCGGCACGATCACCGTGGACAGCACTCCCGGCGCCGGCACGACTTTTACCGTAGATCTGCCCCTACATGAAAAAACTCGCGGTTCGGCTTCATGAGGGCTTCATCTCCCCTTGCTACACTGTAAGCATCAGGACGGCAAGCGGCCATCCTGGATCACACAAAAAGGAGATGACACCATGAAGCTCAAACGTACACTGGCCATCGCGGCCGTGGCCCTGCTGCTGGTCGGCGGGACGGCGGCCACCACGATGCAATCGTTCGCCCAGACCACCCAACCCCCGGCCCAGGTCCAAACCGCGACTGCACCGGACAACGAGGCGGCGGAAACGCCGGAAGGCGCCGAAGGACAGGATCCCGTTCCTGCCGGCACGCCGGCCATCACCGCCGATCAGGCGAAGGCTGCGGCCGAGGCGCACCTCAACGCCGGCGCGGCCACCAGGGTCCAGTTGGACGACGAGAACGGCAAGCTGGTTTACAGCGTCGAGATCGGCACGTCCGACGTGAAGGTGGATGCCATGACCGGCGCGGTGCTGGGCGTGGACAGCGACGGCGTGGACGGCGGCCTGGATTACCAGGGCTAACCACACCCGCTCGCCGACCCAAAATGACACCCCCGGGGTCATCGCCTCGGGGGTGTCATTTCGTGTGCCGGCAACCGACGAAATAGGATCACTCTGGTTTCATCTGCCGTAATTCGCCTCCTTCGATGATGGAAATCCCCCATCATGGTGGTGCCGCATCAGTAAAAGCCCCTCAGGACATAGGCCACGAATACGCCCAGGGCAAAAGCTGCCAGCACCAATAACCCCAGCAGCATATCGTCCCATGTTCCCGTCAGGCTATCGTCTGCGGCCCGACTATGATTGCGCAGCAATCCCCAAGCCGCCAGGCCGAACGCCAGGCCGATGAGGATGCCGAGCAATAACGGTATCGCGTGTACACGTGGCATCAGACGAAATCCGGGGCATGATCGTTCAGCGCCAGTTCCGCAATCAGGTCACCGTTGCCATAGGACAAGAGAGACCTCCAAAGGGAGAGCAACGTCATCGAGTCGCGGCATGATCCGCGCCGTATAATCCGTGGCCGGGCGCGTGGTAAGCACATCGGCGTTGTAGAGGTAACCGTTCGCCTCGGCCAGTTGTGGGCCACGCCGCATCTCGTGCCGCTCCGGCTCGCCGCCGTCTATGCCGTCGGCGTAAAGCTCTACCCGCACATTATCCGAATCAAGGTTCCCCAAATAGAGTGCGATCTGGAAGATATGCCTCCCTTCGCCGCTCGTAACCTTTACTTCGCCGAAACGCAGAGTCTTCCATTTCTGTTCCAGATCACGCCGTTTATTGACCACCTGCGCGCCTATTGCGCCTCTATCGGCCGCGCGCCTTCGATAAGCTGCAGCAGCCGGGATGTAATATCGCCCGGTATACTCGCGTACGGCGCGGTTGGCCGAAAACCGCGGCGTCAAGCGCGCCATGCTTTCACGTATCCTCCTCACCCAGGCGACGGGAATGCCGTTCGCATCGCGAGCATAAAACTCCGGGATCACCTCGCGTTCGAGCACATCGTAAAGGGCCGCGGCTTCGGCGGCATCCCAAGCGGGATCGTCGCCGTGTTCCTGGCCATCGCCCAGCGCCCACCCTACTTCCGGCGTGTAAGCTTCTGCCCACCAGCCATCTAACTCCGAAAGATTGACGCCACCATTGACGAGCACCTTCATGCCGCTTGTACCGCAGGCCTCCCAGGGTCGTCGCGGTGTGTTGATCCAAACATCTACCCCCTGCACCAAGCGCTCGCTCAAGAGCATGTCATAGTCCTCGAGAAACATGACATGGGGGCGCGCTTCGGGACGGCGAATAAAATGGATCCATTCCCGGATTAAGTCCTGCCCCATCTGGTCTGCCGGATGGGCCTTCCCGGCAATGATAAGTTGCACGGGGCGCTGGGGGTCGGTCAACAGGCGCAGCAGGCGCTCTGGGTCATGCAAGAGCAGGTTCGGTCTCTTGTATGACGCGAAGCGGCGAGCAAACCCCAACGTCAGTGCATTGGGATCGAACAGGCGTCTTGCCTCGTCACCTGCTTCGGGTGAGGCGCCGGAGGCGGCCAGTTGCCTGGCCAGCCGTTCCCGGGCGTATTCGATAAGCGACTTCCTGGCCGCGGCACGGAATTGCCAGAGCCTGGCGTCGGAGACGCGCCGAAAGTCTTGCTCCAGGGTTTCTGTTGTCCCCAGCCAACGCTCCTTTCCGCAAGTCTCTGTCCATAGCTCATCGGCTGCCGCCGAGTCCCAGCTCGGCGTGTGAATCCCATTGGTCACATGGCCGACCGGCACTTCATCCAGGGGCCAGCGGGGAAAGAGTGGCGCAAAGAGGCGCCGGCTCACCTCCCCGTGCAGGCGACTCACACCATTCACTGCATTGCTCCCACGGATGGCCAGATACGCCATATTGAAGGGCTCCGACGCATCGTTGGGGTTCTGGCGGCCCAGGGCCAGCAAATCGTAGAGCGTAATGCCAAGCTGTTGCTCGGCGTAATTGCCCAGGTATTGCGCGATGAGAGCCGGATCGTAACGATCGAAGCCGGCAGCCACCGCTGTATGGGTCGTAAAAAGATTCCCTGCACGGGTGACGGTTAGCGCCACATCAAAGGGTTGCCCCGTTTCCTTCATAAAACTCAAAGCGCGTTCTAATACGACGAATGCCGCATGCCCTTCATTGAGGTGACAAACTTCTGGCTGGATCCCCAGAGCGTGGAGGAGCCGCCATCCGCCGATGCCAAGGATCAGCTCCTGCTTGAGGCGCAATTCCGGCCCACCGCCATAGAGCTCGCTGGTAATCCCGCGATGAGCAGGGAAGTTCGACGCGTCATTGCTGTCCAGCAGATAGAGTTGTGTTCGGCCAACTTGGACCTGCCAGGCGCGCAGCCAGACTGAGTAGCCGGGCAAGGCAAGCTCCACCCGTAACCACTCACCATTTGGGCGACGCAATGGTGTGATCGGTAGTTGTCCAGGGTCGTTATACGGAAACAGGGCTTGTTGCGCGCCGTCTTTGTCAATGATCTGCCTGAAATAGCCTTGCTGATAGAGCAGCCCGACGCCGACTATCGGTACACCCAGATCGCTGGCCGCTTTAAGCTGATCGCCGGCCACATTGCCCAGCCCACCCGAATAAATGGGAAGAGCTTCGCTCAGCATGAATTCCATGCTGAAATAGGCGACGCAGGTCAAGGGGGCTTGCGGATGACTGCGCTGAAACCACGCCGCCGTCTCTACTGCCTGCCGCCTGGCTTGCACGAGGTCAGCGATACGCGTCCGGAACGGGAGATCGGCAAGTAATCGCTCGATTCGCTCCCGTGCGACCGTTTGCAGGATAACCCAAGGGTTGTGGGTCAGTTCCCATAACTCAGGGTCAAGCCGTTGCCATATCTCATCGGCTGCATGGTTCCACGACCAACGCATGTTCAACGCCAACTCGACAAGGAGGTCGCACCCATCGAGGTCCATGGGTAGCAGGCTATAGATCGGATGGATGACACGCTTTTGTTGCGACATAGAACTTTCTTCTCCTGATGGGAACCTGCTTCGCCCTTGGCCCAAAAAGGAGCCCCAACGCATAAGTGATTAAGGCTTCCCCCAGGCCAACGATGGTCATTGCGGCTCCACTGCTCCAGAGACTTAGGCCTGTTATCACAGTTTTGGCTGCGCCAATCAAGAAGCGGGCAGCTGTGCTGATAACAAACGACGAGATAATCGCCGGATAACCGCTCAAAAAGAAAAGGCGAACCTCTTGCCCGGCTGGCATCCCCGAC
>DAOTZV010000176.1:0-1761 GCA_034434235.1 Anaerolineae bacterium | reverse complement strand
ACACAAGCCTCCGGCTTGTGCCCGCCACGTGGCCGCAAGCCAGAGGCTTGCGCTACGGTTGCATGCTCCGCCGCATGGCCGCAAGCCAGAGGCTTGCGCTACGGTTGCATGCTCCGCCACGTGGCCGCAAGCCAGAGGCTTGCGCTACGGTTGCATGGACAGGATACTCTCGATCGGCCGGCCGTCTACCGTGGCGGCCGGCGCAAAGCCGAGCAACCGGGCAATGGTGGGCGCCACATCTATCAGGTTGACCGCCTGGACGACGCCCGGCCTGATGCCCCGGCCGGCCGCATAGAAGATCGCATGCAACGATCCTATCTCTGGATCATACCCGTGTTGGCCGAAATATTCAA
The DNA here is from genome assembly GCA_034434235.1 of Anaerolineae bacterium. GTDB lineage: Bacteria > Chloroflexota > Anaerolineae > CG2-30-64-16 > CG2-30-64-16 > CAKZKT01. The sequence goes on along the minus strand of DAOTZV010000176.1, from coordinate 1,408 downwards.
CTTTGCCGAACACGTTTTTGGCCCCGCGCGTGTCGGCCAACGCCCAGCCCGGCGCGGCCTGCACGAAGAGATCGCCGCTGGATGGCGAGTCGAGCCCCAGTTCGGCAAGCCCGGCCCGATCCACCACGCGCGCGAAGACCGGCCGTCCCGTCTGGGGATCAACGGTCTCGGCGAGCAGCCCGCGGATCGTTGCGATCAGCCCGGCCGCCTCGGCCTCGGAAACGGTGCCGGCCTTCTCCCGGCCCCGCAGGTTGATGTAGATGTGCCCGGCCGCGCCCGACGTGAACGCGATGGCCTTCGTGTTGGGCACGTCCACATCGGTCTTGCCTGCGTACAGCTTCAGCAGGCCGGCCCGTTCCAGGATGGCGTTCACGTTGACCTCCCCGCGGATCGGCGCCATGCCGTGATCTGAGACGATCAGGATCGTGGTTTGTTGCAGGTCCACCACCTCGAGCAGCCGGCCCAGGTTGTCGTCCACGATGCGGGCCGCCCGGCGCCGATATTCCTCGTATTGCCGCGCCTTTTCCGGCGTGTAGCCCGGCTGGGCCGGCTCGACCAGCAGGAACTGATGTTGCGCCTCGTCAATCGGCGCCTGATACGCGAACATCAGGTCGGGCGCATAGGTCTCCCAGATCCACCGCGCCACTTCGATCTGATACTGCGACTGTCGCCGGGCCATCTCCAGATAGTCTTCCGGCGTGATCCAGCCGTGTTCCAGCGCGTAGTAGTCGGGCGAGGGCGGGAAGAAGCCGAAGCGGGCGTTGATGGCCCGCAACAACTCGGCCGGCGCGGCCGAGTTGTAGTTCACGGCGCTCTGGAACAGCCTGAAGTGGTTCAGGTCGGGATCGGTGATCTTGAAGTCCGCGCCGCTGACGATGCGTTTGTTGATGACAAACGAGGCCCAATTGCCGGCCGCGGTCAGGGTGGCGCAATCGGCCGTGATCGCGGCCTTTTCGCACAGGTAAAAGGTGTCGTAGTCGGCCCTGCCGTTGTCGCTCGTGTCCACCGCCAGGAGGAGCAACGTCGCGATGGTGTTGCCGCGGCTCACGATCGGCACCTTGCCCTCGCGGGCCGGGCTGAAGGAGCGGGGCGCATTCTCCCAGGCGGCCGCCGCCTCGAAGCGCACCTCGATCAGGTTGGAGTAGATGTCGCGCTTGCCGTAGCCCACCGTGTAATCGGCCAGTTGTTTGGGCAGATCGGGCTGGCCGCCGACGAAGAAGACGGCCGCCGTACGCAGGCCGGCGCGCTGCGCGGTCTTCCAGACCGGCTCGGCGTTGTCGAGCGGCATGGAGAAGCCATCCTGATACCAGTAGAAGTCGTCCCTGGCCAGGTGAAAGCGGTTCGAGACGATGCCGGTGCGCCGCGGCAGGCTGCCGGTCGCGATGCTGGTTTGCGCGGCTGCGGTCAG
>DAOTZV010000175.1:0-2677 GCA_034434235.1 Anaerolineae bacterium | reverse complement strand
GCGGTGGCAGGAAAATCAGTAGGGATGTGCGTACCAGGCACTTCGCAAAGCGCCCAGTACGCAAGAGACTTTTGGCATGAGGAGGTAACTATGTCCCGGAAAGTCATCGGTTCTCGCGTGATCTTATGTTTGGCCGCTCTGCTCCTGGCGGGCGGTCGCGTCGCCTGGGCGGCGGGATCCGCCGCGCCGCAGGCCATGCACATCATGGAGGGATTCCTGCCCCCGGCCTGGGCCGCGTTCTGGTTCGCCGTCGCCCTGCCGTTTTGGGTGCTTGGCTTCCGCCGCATCCGCAGGCTGGTGGCCGAGAAGCCCGAGACGCGCCTGTTGCTGGGGTTGGCCGGTGCGTTCACCTTCGTGCTCAGCGCGCTCAAGCTCCCCAGCGTCACCGGTTCCAGCAGCCATCCGACCGGCACCGGCCTGGGCGCCATCCTCTTCGGCCCGCTGGAGATGAGCATCCTGGGCACGATCGCACTCATTTTCCAGGCGCTGCTGATCGCCCACGGCGGCCTGACCACGTTGGGCGCCAACGCGACCTCGATGGCGATCGTTGGCCCGCTGGTGGCGTTCGGCGTCTGGCGCGGGCTGCGGGACCGCCTGCCCCAGGGGTGGGCCGTCTTCCTGGCCGCGGCCCTGGCCGACCTGATCACCTACGTCGTCACTTCGGCTCAGCTTGCGCTGGCCTATCCCGACCCGACCGGCGGCTTCGTGGCCGCGTTCGCCAAATTCGGGGCCATCTTCGCCGTCACCCAGGTCCCGCTGGCCATCAGCGAGGGGATCCTCACTGTGTTGATCTTCAACGCCCTGCGCAGCTCGGCCCCGGCCGAGCTACAGGCGCTGGGCCTGAAAGGAGCCTGAGATGAGCGCCGCACCGATCTCCTCTTCCCGCCGCGGGCTCACCGTGCTGCTCGTGGCGATTGTGGTCGTGCTGGCGGTCGCGCCGTTGTTCCTCCATCGCGACTCCGAATTCGGCGGCGCGGACGGCGCGGCCGAGGGTGCCATCGCCGAGATCGCGCCCGACTACCAGCCGTGGTTCAGCCCGGTGTGGGAGCCGCCGGGCGGCGAGACGGAGAGCCTGCTCTTCGCGTTGCAGGCTGCGCTGGGCGCCGGCTTCATCGGCTATTTCTTCGGCCTGAAGCGCGGGGCGCGGCAAAGCGGACGATAGCATGGATTGGATCGACCGCTACGCCTACAGCAACCGCATCCGAACGCTGGATCCGGCCGGCAAGGCCGGGCTGGCGCTGGCGGTCATCCTGCTGTGCCTGGCGCTGAACCGGCCGGCCGTCGGGCTGCTGGCGGCCGGCTGGATGGCCGGGCTGTTGATCGGTTGGGCCGGCGTGCCGCCGCGGATCGTGTTGCGCGTGCTGGCCGGCGAGGGCGCCTTCCTGGCGCTGGCGGTCGGCGGGGTGGCGATCAGCGTCCATCTGGCTTCTGCGCTCCCGGCCGGCGCGACGTGGGCCTGGCATCTGGGGCCGTTGTGGTTCGCCACCAGCCCGGCCATGCTCGAGCTCGCCGTGACGCTGGCCGCCCGCACCTTGGGCTGCGCGGCCGCCATGAGCTTCCTGGCGCTGACGACGCCGCTGGTAGACCTGATGGACCTGGCGCGACGGCTGCACATGCCGCCGCTCTTGATAGACCTGGCGACCCTGATCTATCGCTTCGTGTTCGAGCTGCTGGGGACGTTGGAGCGCATGACGATCGCGCAGGGCAATCGTCTGGGGTATGTCAACTTGCGGCGGGGCATGGCCAGCGCGGCGTTGCTGGCCTCCCGCCTGTGGATCGAGGCGTATCGCCGCAGCCAACGCTTGCAGGTCGCCCTGGAAGGCCGCGGCTACGCGGGGGAGCTGCGGGTGTTGCCGAACGAGTATCGCCATCCTCGCTCGGTCATCTGGCTGGGAATGGCGGTCGCGGCCACCCTGCTCGCGGCCGGTGGAGTGTTGCGCTGATGTGCCTGTTGGAGCTGGAGGCCCTCGTCTATCGCTACCCCGGCCGGGCCGAGCTGGCCCTGGCCGGCGCGTCGCTGACGATCCCCCCCGCCGCGCGCATCGCCGTGATCGGCAGCAACGGGTCGGGCAAGTCCACCTTGCTCCTGCATGCCAACGGCACGTTGCGGCCGGCCAGCGGACAGGTGCGCTTCGCGGGCAAGCCGATCACCTACGATCGCCGCGGCCTGCTGGCGTTGCGCCGCCAGGTGGGCATCGTCTTCCAGAACCCCGACGAGCAGCTCTTCAGCGCCAGCGTGGCCCAGGACATCAGCTTCGGGCCGCTCAATCTGGGGCTGGACGCGCGAGCCGCCCGTCGGCGGGTGGAGGAGGCCGCCGAGCTGTGCGGGATCGCCCATCTGCTCGACCGGCCCACCCACGCGTTGAGCGGCGGCGAGAAGGCGCGCGTCGCGCTGGCCGGCGTGCTCGCCATGGATCCTCAGGTGCTGATCGCCGACGAAGTGACGGGCGGGCTTGATCCGTGGATGCGCGAGCAGGTGTTCGCGATCTTCGATCGGCTGGTCCGGCAGGGGAAGACGGTCGTGCTGTCCACCCATGATCTGGCCGCGGCGCGGCGGTGGGCCGACCGCGTGGCCTTCATGCAGGCCGGCCGCGTGCTGCTCGTTGCGCCCCCCGCACAGCTTTTCGCGGATCGCGCGGCCCTGGCCGCGACCGGGCTGGATCAGGTGATGGTATGA
>DAOTZV010000174.1:0-56296 GCA_034434235.1 Anaerolineae bacterium | reverse complement strand
ACGCCTGCGAAAGGCATCCAGTGGGCTTGGGCATAGTCGGCCTCCAGAATCATAGGTTGGTCACACGTGCTATTATCCACGGAAAAGGCCATGCCCGCTACTTCAGGTTGGTAAAGTGCAAAGATAGTGGTCAAGCGATTTCGAGCGGAAAAAGTACCGAAATTCACGCGAAGAACGAGCTATCGCTCCGCACGTGCGCCCGCGCCACCTCTTCGTTCAACGTCACGCCCAGGCCGGGCCGGTCGGGCAACGTGATATAGCCGTTTTTGATGAGCGGGCCGCCGATCACCAGGTCGTCCCACCAGTCCACATCCTGGCCGTGGAACTCCATGATGATAAAATTGCGGATGCTGGCGCACGCGTGCGCCGCGGCCATGGTCGCGATCGGGCTGCTGACGTTGTGCGCGGCCATCGGGATGTAGTAGATGTCGGCCAGGTCGGCTACCTTCTTGGCCTCGAGCAGGCCGCCCACGCGCGGCACATCCGGCTGGATGATGTCCACCGCCTGGGTGGTGATCATCTCGCGCAGGCCGTGCCGCGTGTAGTGGTTCTCGCCGCAGCAGATCGGCACCGGCGAATTGTCGGTCACCCGCTTGAGCGCCTCGATGTTGTCGGGCGGCGTCGGATCTTCCAGCCACATCAGCCGGAACGGCTCCAGCTCGCGGGCCAGGGTGATGGCATCGCGGGTGTTGTAGTTCCAATGGCAATCCACCGCCAGATCCACCGCCGGGCCGATCGCCTCGCGCACCGCGGCGACCAGCGAGACGATCAGGTCGAGCTCGCCCTTCGAGATGGGCTGTTGTTGCCCCTTGTGCCACCCCCGGCCCAACCCGACATGATAGCGGTCGCCGAACCGCTCCGGCGCGATGTTGTCAATGTCGAACTTGATGGCGTCGAAGCCGCGAGCTACCGCCCCGCGCGCCCGCTCGGCCCACGATTCGGGGGTCGGCCGGTCGCCGTGGCCGCAATCCGCGTAGGTGCGCAGCGCGCTGCGATAGCGGCCGCCGAGCAGATTGTAGATCGGCGTGTTCAGGGCCTGGCCGGCGATGTCCCACAGCGCCAGCTCGATGCCGCTGATCGCGTTGACGGCCGCGCCGGCCGTCGAGCCGGCGCCCGACGTCGCGCGGATCATCTTCTGGAAGAGCCAATCCACGTTGTGCGGGTTCTCGCCCACCAGCACGTCCTTCAGCCGGCGCACGATCGTCTCTACCCCGCCGCCGTAGTAGCATTCTCCCAGGCCCACCAACCCCTCGTCGGTATAGACCCGGACGAGGATCCACTCGAAGTTGGCCTGCAACGAGGCCGTGCGGACATCGGTGATCTTCATGTGTTCCTCCTCATCTGTAGTGGCGCAAGCCAGAGGCTTGCGCTACGGGTGTGGTGGCGCAAGCCAGAGGCTTGCGCTACGGGTGTGGTGCCGCAAGCCAGAGGCTTGCGCTACGGGTGTAATACAAGCCTCCGGCTTGTACGACGAAGCATAGCACGATCTGCGGCCAGCCCGCAAGTGGACGCCGCGGCCCGATTACTTCCTTCTGGGGGCTCTGTGGTAAAATGTGCTTACAAGGATCGTCGAACTACATGCAAAGCGAGGAGCCAATCATGTCTCAAGAGTTCTACACCGTCCAGATCTGCGGCCTGACGCGGCACCTGCCGCTTTTCGAGGTGGCGCCCGGCGTGCGCATTGCGATCTTCAACATGCTCGGCGATTACGAGGTCGTCGAGGCCATCGCCGATGAGCTGGCTCCGCGATTGCCCAAGAACGCCGACGCGCTGATGACCGCCGAGGTGAAGAGCATTCCGCTGGCCCACGCCGTAGCCGTGCGCATGAAGCTGCCCTACATCGTCGCGCGCAAGACAAAGAAGCCGTACATGGTCGGCGCAACCAGCGTGGAAGTGCTCTCCATCACCACCGGCGCGCCGCAAACGTTGTGGCTGGACGGCAAAGACCTGGGTCTGGTGCAGGGCAAGCGCATCATCCTGCTCGACGACGTGATCAGCACCGGCAGCACCCTGGCCGGCATGCGCAAGCTGGTCGAGGTTTCGGGCGGCCAGGTGGTGGCCGAAGCGGCCGCCTTCACCGAAGGCAACGACCCGGAGCAATGGAAGCACATCATCGCCACCGGCAACCTGCCGGTGTTCCTGGGGTAAGATGTTATTGGACAAAGTCGCGGCCCTCGAGCGCCGCTACGAAGAACTGAACGCCCTGATGGCCTCGCCTGAGGTGGCGACCGATCCGGCGCGATTGGCCGGGCTGGCGCGCGAACAGGCCGAGCTGGAAGAGATCGTCGGCGTCTATCGGGCCTATCGCGCTGCGGAAGCCGAGCTGGCCGAAGCACAGCTCATGGCCGAGACCGAGACGGATCCCGAGCTGGTGGAGCTGGCGCAGAGCGAAGCAGCGCGCCTGCGCGCCGAACAGGAGGAACGGCTGGTCCAATTGCGGCGCCTCCTCTTGCCCAGGGACCCGAACGACGACAAGAACGTCATTGTCGAGATCCGGGCCGGCGCGGGCGGCGATGAGGCGGGCCTCTTTGCGGCCGACCTGTTTCGCATGTACACCCGCTGGGCCGAGATGCACGGCTTCAAGACCGAGCTGATGAGCCAGAACGAGACCGGCATCGGCGGCTTCAAAGAGGTGATCTTTCAGGTCAAAGGCCGCGGGGCCTATTCGCGGCTCAAGTACGAGAGCGGCGTCCACCGCGTGCAGCGCGTGCCCATCACCGAGGCGCAGGGGCGCATCCATACCTCGACGGCCACGGTCGCCGTGCTCCCCGAGGCCGACGAAGTGGATGTCGAGATCAACCCCAACGATGTGCGCATTGACGTCTTTCGCGCCACCGGCCCCGGCGGCCAGAGCGTGAACACGACCGATTCGGCCGTGCGCGTCACCCATCTGCCCACCGGCATCGTGGTGAGCTGCCAGGACGAGAAGTCGCAGCTCCAGAACCGCACCAAGGCCATGGCGATCCTGCGCGCCCGGCTCTATCAGATGGAGCAGGAGCGCCTGGCGGCCGAACGCAGCCAGGCCCGCCGCAATCAGGTGGGCACCGGCGAGCGCAGCGAGAAGATCCGCACCTATAACTTCCCGCAGAACCGGGTGACCGATCATCGCATCGGCAAGACGATCTACAATCTGCCGGCCGTGTTGAACGGCGAGCTGGATGAATTCATCGAGGAGCTGGCCGCGACCGAGCAGGCAGAACGACTGCAAGCCATGGAGGACGAAACGTAAGTGAATGCACTACAACCGAAGGTGAACCCGCCTTCTCCCACCGCAACGACGCATGGGGGCAACGGCGCGGGCGGGAGATCGGCTCAGTCGGCGACGACCGAGCTACGACCGGACGTGTTGCCCGTGGGATTCGCCTGGTCGCTGGATCGCTCTTGCGATGTCGGCCGGGCGATGCTGGCGGCCTCGCGACGATTGCGCGAGGCCGGCTGCGATTCGCCCCAGCTCGACAGCGCACTCCTGATGGCGCACGTCCTCAACGTCAGCAAGACCTGGCTCTATGCCCATCCGCATCGCCATCTCACCGAGGCGGAGATCGCTCAGTTCGAGGCGTTGGTCCGGCGACGCATCCGCCAGGAACCGGTCGCCTATCTGGTGGGGCATAGGGCATTCTATGGACTTGACATAATAGTAAACCGCCATGTCTTGATCCCGCGGCCCGAGACCGAGCTGCTGGTCGAACGCGTGCTCGACTACGTTCATCGCCTTCAGGAAGAGGGCGAGCAGCCGGTCGTGGCCGACATCGGCACCGGCAGCGGTGCGATTGCGGTGGCCGTGGCGGTCAACGCACCCGGCGTCAGGGTATACGCGGTGGATATCTCGGCCGAGGCGCTGGCGGTGGCCCGCCAGAACATCGCGCGCTACGGCCTGGAGGGGCGGGTGGAGCTCCTGGAGGGCAACCTGACCGATCCGCTGCCCACGGCTGCAGACGTGATCGTGGCCAACCTGCCCTATATTCCCACGTCGCAGATCCCTCTCTTGCCGGCCACCGTGCGCGATTATGAGCCGATGGTGGCGCTCGACGGCGGGCCGGATGGCTTGCAGGCGTTTCGCGCGTTCTTCGACGGCCTGGTGCGGGCCGGTTCCGCCGCGCGACTTCGCCCTGGCGGCCGCATCTACCTGGAGATCGGCGCCGATCAGGGGCCGGCCGTGACGCTGTTGGCCGGGCTGGCCCTTCCCGGCGCGGAAGTGTACGTCCTGCCCGATTATGCCGGCCGCGATCGGATCGTCGTCGCGGCCACGTGAACGGTGGGGGCAGAAGGTCGTTCTGTCCCCCACATGATGGATGGTGGTTCATGCCCTATCGTTTGCTTGCGCTTGATCTGGATGGCACGGCCGTGGATACCGGCCAGATGCCCACTCCGCGCGTCCGCCAGGCGGTTGCCGCGGCTACGGCGGCCGGCGTCCACGTGATCGTGGCGACCGGCCGGCCCTATCTCTCGGCGCGGCGCTACGGCGAGGCGCTCGGCCTGTGCACGCCGCTGATCTGCTTCCAGGGCGCGCTCATCAAGGAGTGCGGCGGCGAGGCGCGCACGCTCTTTGCCGAGGCCGTGCCTTGTGCGCCGTTTGCCGAGGTCGTGGACCTGGCCCGGGCGCGCGGGCTGGAGCTGAACATCTATACCGAAGAGATGATCTATCACGGCCCGACGGTCCATACGCCGGAGTTCTACGACCTCTGGTTCGGCCTGGCGGCGCAACCCGTGCATGATCTGGCCGCCACATTCGCGGATCTGTGTCGGGCCGGCCGCCCCGTGCTCAAGGGCCTTTTCATCAGCGAGGAGGCCGCAAGCGACCATCTGACCGCCGAGCTCCAGGCCCGCGTGGCCGGCCGGCTGACCGTGATGCGCTCGCATCCGCTCTTCGTGGAGGTGACCTCGCCGAACGTCTCGAAGGGACAGGCGCTTGCGTTCCTGGCCGACTGGTACGGCATTCCCCAGGCCGAGACGATTGCGGTCGGCGATTCGGGCAACGATCTGAGCATGGTCGAGTGGGCCGGCCTGGGCGTGGCCATGGCGAACGCCACGCCGGAGGTGCGGGCGGCCGCGGACTGGATCGCGCCGCCGGTGACGGAGGACGGCGTCGCCGCGGTGATCGAGCGGTTCATTTTGAACGCGGAGCGGCCGCCATCTTGCGACCATGTTGATCGGGATTGACGCCAGCCGCGCCTTTGTGGCCCGCCGCACCGGCACCGAGACCTATGCGCTGAATCTGATCCGAGCGCTGGTCGGGCTGGGATCGGGGCATCGGTTTCGGCTGTATGTGAATCAAGTCACCTCTCCCCCGGCCCCTCCCCTACCAGGGGAGGGGAGGGGAGACGAGATTTCCCCTTTCCTCGCAGGGAAGGGGGCCGGGGGGTCAGGTGCTACCTCTCCCCCGACCCCTCCCCTACCAGGGGAGGGGAGTGGAGACGAGATTCCCCCTTCCCTCGCAGGGAAGGGGGCCGGGGGGTTAGGTGCCACCTCTCTCCCGACCCCTCCCCTACCAGGGGAGGGGTCGGGAGACGAGATTCCCCCTTTCCTCGCAGGGAAGGGGGCCGGGGGGTTAGGTGCCACCTCTCCCCCGGCCCCTCCCCTACCAGGGGAGGGGAGGGGAGACGAGATTCCCCCTTCCCTCGCAGGGAAGGGGGCCGGGGGGTCAGGTGAATTCGCCGGCAAGGGGAATGTCGAGATACGCGCCATTCCCTTCCCGCGGCTGTGGACGCATGTCCGTCTCAGCGCGGAGATGTTCGTCCGGCCGCCGGATGTGCTTTTCGTGCCGGCGCACGTTTTGCCGCTGATCCATCCCCGGCGTTGCGTCGTCACGGTGCACGATCTGGGGTATCTGCGCTATCCCGAGGCGCACCGGCCGGCCGATCGCCTCTACCTGGATTGGTCCACGCGCTGGAACGCGCGCCAGGCCGCCGCGGTGTTGGCCGATTCGCAGGCCACGAAGGACGACCTGGTGCGCGCTTATGGCATTGATCCCGGCAAGATCCGTATCGTCTATCTCGGCCGCGACGAGGCGCTCGGCCCGGTGCGCGATGTGCATGAACTGGCCCGCGTGCGGGAACGTTACGGGATCGCCGGGCGTTATCTGGTGTACGTGGGCACGTTGCAGCCGCGCAAGAACCTGGCGCGGGTGATCCAGGCGTTCGGTCGTCTGGCCGGCGACCCGTCGTTGGCCGATGTTCAGCTCGTGTTGGCCGGCAAGCGCGGCTGGCTCTACGATGACCTGTTCGCGCAGGTGGCCCGGCTGGGGTTGGCCGATCGCGTTCTCTTCCCCGGCTATGTCGCCGACGCCGACCTGCCGACGCTTCTGAGCGGCGCGCTGGCGTTCGTGTTTCCATCTCTCTATGAAGGCTTCGGCATTCCGGTGCTCGAAGCAGGAGCGTGCGAAGTGCCTGTAATCACCAGCAATACCTCGTCGTTGCCCGAGGTTGCCGGCGACGCCGCGCTGCTCGTGGATCCGCACGACGTGGACGCCATCGCCGAAGCCATGTACCGCCTGGTCACCGACCCCGCCCTGCGCGCCGAGCTGATCCGTCGCGGCCGGGAGAACGTTAAGCGCTTCTCGTGGGAGAAGTGTGCGCGCGAGACGTTGGCGGTGTTGGAAGAGGTGGGGAGGGCGGCCGCCGAGTGAATTCGGGGCGAAGGGGCCATGGGCCGCAAGGTCGGCCTGCGCCGACCGGGGTGCAGGGCATGCATAGGCATCGAGCTAAGCTAGAGATGTGTAAGTCCTGTAAGTAATGGGCAGGATGCGACCCCTCACTTGCAATCAGCAACCGGCAACCGGCAATCCGCCATCTGCCGTCCGCATCCTCGGCGTCCGCGTCGACGCGATCACCTACGCGGAGCTGTTGGAGCGGATCGGGGAATTCATCGCCTCCGCCGTGCCGCACCAGATCGCGACGGTGAACCCGGAATTCGTCATGGAAGCGCAGCGCAACGCAAGGTTCCGGGCGGTGTTAGAGCAGGCGGATCTGTGCGTGGCCGATGGCGTGGGCCTGCTGTGGGCGGCGCGACGCCAGGGTCGGTCCTTGCCCGAACGCGTCACCGGCTCGGATGCGCTGCCGCTGATCGCCGAGCGGGCCGCGGCCGCGGGATGGCGGCTCTTCCTGCTCGGCGCCGGGCCCGGCGTGGCCGAACAGGCCGGCCGCCTCCTGGAGGCGCGCTATGGCCGGGGCATCATCGCGGGCGCCTATGCCGGTTCGCCCGATCCGGCCGAAGCGCCGGAGATCATCCGGCGCATCCGCGCGGCCCGGCCCGACGTGCTCTTCGTCGCCTACGGCGCGCCGAAGCAGGATCTCTGGATCGCCGAACACCGGGACGAGCTGGGCGTGCCCGTGATGATGGGCGTGGGCGGCGCGTTCGATCACCTGGTGGGGGTGCGCCGGCGCGCGCCGCGCTGGGTCCAACGCCTCAACCTGGAATGGCTCTTCCGCCTGATCACCCAGCCGTGGCGCTGGCGCCGGCAGTTGGCATTGCCGCGCTTCGTGTGGGCGGTGTGGCGTGGGACGTGAAACGTGAAACGTCAAACGTGAGCACGTGAGCACGTGAACACTTGTCATCCAGGGAGCGATAGTTGGGAGAGATTCTTACGCTTGATGCCGCGTTGGCGTGGCGGCAAGGGCTGCGGGAAGCCGGCCGGACGGTGGTATTCACCAATGGCCATTTCGACCTGTTGCATGTAGGCCATGTGCGCTACCTGCAGGCGGCGCGGGCGCTTGGCGACGCGCTGATCGTGGGGCTGAACAGCGACGCCTCGACCCGCGCACGCAAGCCCGGCCGGCCGATCGTGCCGCAAGAGGAGCGCGCCGAGCTGGTGGCGGCGCTGGCGTGCGTGGATGTGGTGGTGATCTTCGATGATCTGACCGCCAATGCGCTGGTGGAAGCGCTGCGGCCCGACATCTACGCCAAGGGCGGCGACTGGAGCCGTCCCGGCGGGCCGCGGCCGCCCGAAGCCGAGGTCGTTGCCCGCTATGGCGGTCGGGTGGTCTTCCTGCCGTATGTTGCCGAGCGCTCGACGACCGCCCTCATCGAAAAGATCGTGGAACAGAGACTGATGCAAGCAGACTAAGCCGACAGCCGTGAGCCGCCCTGATCATTCTGGCCTTTCGGCCTCAACCTCATCGTCGTTTGCTCCTGCGCCCGGATCCTCGCCGGACGGATCGCCGATCGACGCGGAGCCGCGCGGCGCGGGCCTGGCGGTTTCGGCCGGCATCGTCGGATTGGGGAACATCGCCAGTCGCGTGATCGGCCTGGCACGCGATACGATCACCTCGTGGTATTTCGGCTCGCGCGGCGAGCTGAGCGCCTTCAACCTGGCCGCCCGCGTCCCCACCATGATCTACGACCTGTTGGTGGGCGGCATGTTGAGCGCGGCGCTCGTGCCGGTCTTCAGCGAATATGCCCGGCCCGAACGCCGCGACGAGCTGGCCCGCGTGGCCGGCGCCATGCTTTCGCTCATCGCAGCGTTGATGGCGATCATCGTCCTGGGCCTGGAGCTGTTCGCCCCGGCCGTGGCGGGCATCCTGGGCGACTTCGCCGATCCTGCCCTGCAGGCGGTGTTGACGCAGTGCCTGCGCCTCATTGCGCCCGCGGTGCTCCTCTTCGGCCTGACCGGCGGCGTCATGGGGTTGCTCTATGCTCTGAAACGCTTCTCCTACACGGCGGCCGGCGGCGCGGTCTTCAACATGGGGATCGTCATCGCCGCTCCGCTGCTGGCGAATCGGATCGGCGTCTATGCGCTTCCCATCGGCATTTTGCTCGGCAGTGTTCTGCAACTGGCCGTCCTCCTGCCCGGTCTGCACACGGTGCGCCTGCGTTTCGCGCCGGCCTGGCGCCATCCGGCCGTGCGCCGCATCTTCCGCCTCTACCTGCCCATCGCGCTCGGCCTGATCATCACCGAGTTGCAGATCGTGGTGGATGGCCGATGGGCTTCGGCAACCGGGCCGCAGAGCGTGAGCTGGATGCGTTACGCGACGACGCTCATCCAATTGCCGCTCGGCCTGATCCCGGTGGCGGTCTCGCTGGCCGCCCTGCCCAGTCTCTCGCAACACGCGGCAACGGGAGATTGGGACGGCTTTCGCGATCTCTTTGCCCGCGGGTTGCGGCTCGTGATCGTGCTCCTCTTCCCCGCGACCGCGGCCCTGTGGGCCCTGGCCGAGCCGGTCATCCGCCTGCTGTTCGAGCACGGCAGCTTCACGCCGGCCGACACGGTGATGGCCGCGCGCGCGTTGCGCTTCTACCTGATCGGCCTGCCGTTCGCCGGGGTGGATTATCTGCTGAATTATGCGTACTACGCCCGCCAGAACACGCGCACCCCGGCGATCGTCGGGGTGATCGGCGTGGGGTTCTACTTCGTGGCCGCCCTGCTCCTGAAGGGGCCGTTCGGCTTTCTGGGCCTGGTGCTGGCCGATTCGGCCAAGCAGATCGGCCACGCGACGATCATGAGCGCGCTGTTGATCCGCAGCCTGGGGCGCTTGCGCGGCCATCGCATCGAGCAGACTGCGGCGCGGACGGCCCTGGCCGCCCTGCCGATGGGGTGGCTTATGGCGTTGCTGGGGAGTGAGTTGGCCGGCCGTCTGCCGGCCGATCTATGGGGCGAGCTGCTGACGGTGGCCGGCGCGGGAGCGGCAGGGGTCCTTTTCTACCTGTGGGCGCTGCGGACGCTCGGCGTGTCCGAGATCGTCCTCTTGTGGGAGGCGGCCACGCAGCGCGCGGCTCAGGCCCGGGCGGCGTTCGGCCTGGAGCGCAAGGGGCCGTGAATTGACCGCCACGCGGGGGTGCGGTATAATCGGAACGATTTCAGCAATGATACGGAGGATCGGATCTCTTCATGGCAAAGAAAAAGACAGCGCGACGTGTTCCCCAGGCCGGTTCGCCCCGGATGTACGGCGATGGCCGGCCATCGGTATCTGCACAGGCCGAAGGCCAGAGGACGGTGACGCTTCGTCCGTCGGCCGCGGCGACGGGCGCGGCAACCGGCCCGCGCACGGTGGCCAATCTGGCGCAGGAGTATAGCTACGTCCTCGGCGACCTCAAGCGATTGGGCATGATCGCGGGTGCTCTGTTCGCGGCATTGATCGTGCTGGGGATCGTGGTTCGATAAGGGCGGGATGCGACGCGGCCGACATCTTCAAGGTGGCGGCCGCGTCTGTCTTTTGTGCGTTTCATTTCGTGCCCGGCGCTTCACAAGTGCCGGGCACGTTTGTCCCTCGCTCCTCGTCACGCGTCGAGCACCTCTGGACGCGCCGGCCGGTGGAGCGGCAGCCACCCTGCAATCGCCGTATTGACCACGATGTGGCATGCCAGAGAGAGCCAGAAGTTGCGCGTGAGCAGGAAGAGGGCGGTAGTGGCGATCAGCAGAGCCAGGGTGCGCAGGAGCGCTTCGGGCCGGCCCCGACGAATCTCTGCGACCGAAGGTGTGGCGAGTGCATCGCGCACGAACGGATTGAGGCCGGCCTCGGCGAGGATCAGCGCGAGGCCGAGCCAGCTTCCCCAGTAAAACGACTGGCTTTGCGCCGCGTGCAGGAGCGCGGTCGGCAACGAGCCGGGAAGCGCTTCAGGAGCCGAGAGCCAGGCGATCAGCGCGGCGCGGTAGAACGCCAGATGCCACTGGAGCAGGCCCGCCTCGGCGGCCGCGGCCAGGGCCAGGAGAAGACGGCTATCCCGCACGTCCGCGTCTGCGCAGGCGGGCAGGATATGGCGATAGACAAGCCACCCGAACACCGTCAGCGCAATGATCAGCCCCGCGAACAATCCGCCGATGCCCAGGCTCTCGGCCCAGTCTATCTCGGCGATCCCCAGCAGCGCCGGCGAGATCGCGGCATAGCGCCACGCATAGAACGGCAGTACCAGCAGCCAGAGGGACGCGAGCAACCACGCCGCGGCGCGCACCGCATCGGATCGAAGCCACCGCAACCCCGTAGAGGGTGGTCGTTGCGCGCTCAGATGCGCGACCAGCCACGCGACATTTGTCGCCAGGATCGCGATCGCCGTCGAGATGAAGAGCCAGAAAACAGGGCTGCTCAGGTCAAAGCGCGCTTCGAGCCAGCTCATTCCGTTGGCCAATTTGCAAGATCATTGTCGCTCGAGCGCCGGATCCACCCGGGCGGGCTTCGTTTTGACGTGCGGCACGGGGGGCTGTTCGGCCACCCCGCCGATGCCATGCCGGGTTGCCTCTTCGGCCTGTGCCTCGAACACCTGCAGGTCGGCCGGCACCGGATTGCCGAAGGCCGGCGGCAACCTGCGGAACGGCGACCCGCACAACCACCGCACGAACCGGACGGGCCAGTTTCGCCAACCACGCTTCATCGAACACCTCCGTGTGATTAGTCGGGTAGTCGAGTAGTCGAGTAGTCGGGTAGTCAACCGCTTGACCATCAGACCATCAGACCATCGGACTATCAGACTATCAGACTATCAGACTATCAGACTCATCTCCACCACCTTCCGCACGCCGGGCACCCGATTCAACAGCTTCAGCCGTTCGGCATCTGCGTAATCGGCGCCGGCCAGGACGGCGTAGCCGAAGAGCGCCAGGTAGGCGGCCGCGATCAGCACCGTCACCTGGGGGATCGCTACGACCGCCGCGCCGCCGAAGAACCGGAAGCCCTGGAGCAGCTTATCCACCAGGCCGATCTGCTGCTGGAAACTCGTCTGAAGGCTGTCCACCTCCTGGAGCGCAACGATGAACCGGCTCAGGTCGGCCTGGCTGGTGGCCACGAGCTGCGCCAGTTGAGCCGAAGTCTGTTGGGTTTGATAGAGTTGTTCCAGGAGGTGGCTGAATTGCTGGCCGGCCGCCACATCGTTGATCCAGGCCAGCGCCTGCTGGATGGCGCTTTGCACGATGGCCGGGCCGAAAACCGCCACGACCGCGTTGTAGGCGCTGAGCGCGAACTCTCGCGCCACGGCATAGATCCGCGAAACCTGCTCGGCCACGCCGAGCGCCTGGGCCAGGTCCATCCCGATCAGGCCGGCGGCCTCGGCCACCTTGCCCAGGCCGAGCGCCAGCAGGCCGCTCAGCGCGGATTGGCCCGCGCCGGCCGCGCGCGCCCGGATCAGGTTCAGCGCGGCCGTGATCAGCCCCGTGAGCTGGTCGCGCGCCGAAGGCAAATCGGCCGGAATGGCGATCGCACGGGCCGCGCGTCGCGCGGCCGGTTCCTCCGCAAGCAGGATGGCCAGGGCTTCTTCCACATCGGCGGCGAAGGCCGATTCCTCGGCGGCCGTGTCCTTCGTTGTTCGCGGAACACGCGGCGCCTGCTCCGTCTCGGCCGCCTGGAGCAGGAACGCGCCGACCTGCAGGTCGGCCAGGGCTTTGGCCAGCAGTTGCGTTGCGGCCCAGCTCCTTTCGGACGGGTCGGGTGCGTCCAGGCGAGCCTGAGCGGCCTCCGCAAGCTGGTTCGAGATGGGGGCCAGGGCCGCGGCCTGGTCGGTCAGATCGGCCAGGTCGCGCCGGCCGCGAACCTCGCGGCGGGCCGGCGGCGCAGGCGCAAGGCCCAACAGGTCGCGCACGCCATCGGCATAGGCGCGGGCGGCCGCCTGATAGGTGGAGGACGGCATCATGATCGGTCTCCTTTGTAGGATGAACTTCAGTTCGTCCTGACAGCATGGCTTACAATGTAGGACGAACTTCAGTTCGTCCTACGGCATCGTTTACAATTATATCATAGTACGACACCGCCGCAACCCACGGGCATGAAATGCCTCTATCTTTGCGCCTCTACGGTGATCTCCGGCGTCCTGTCACGCGATTGCCTCGCGCGGCACGCGGGCCAGGATGGCCGACACCACCTCATAGTTGATCGTGCCCAGCCGGCCGGCCACCTCTTCGGCCGCGATGCGCTCCTCCCCTTGCGCGCCGATCAGCACCACCTCGTCGCCGAGCCGGACGCCGGGGATGTGCGTGACGTTGATCATCGTCTGGTCCATGCACACGCGGCCCACGATCGGCGCGCGACGGCCGCGCACGAGCACCTCGCCCCAGTTCTGCGGGCTGCGGCGGAAGCCGTCGGCATAGCCCACCGGGATCACCGCGATTCGCTCCGGCCCCTCCGTGCGGTAGGCGGCGCCGTAGCCCACGTAGCTGCCCGCCGGCAGTTCCTTCACCTGCGCCACCTGTGTCTTCCAGGCCAGCGCGGGCCGAAAGTCGGCCGGACAGCGCACCTGCGGCGAGGGATCCAGTCCGTAGACCGCGATGCCGCAGCGGACGAGCATATGCGGGCCGGTCGGGGCGGTAGGGCCGACCGGCCGGCCGCCTCCGCGCAGCAGCCCGGCGCTGTTCAGCGCGTGCACCAGCGGGATCTGGATGCCCGCGGCGCGCAGATCGGCAAGCACCCGGTCGAAGGCCGCGAGCTGGCCTTGGGTATATGCCTCCTCCCATTCGCTCGTCCCGTCGGCCACCGAGAGATGGGTGAAGATCCCTTCGACGACCAGGCCGGGCAGCTCGCGCAAGGACTGCACGAACGCGACGGCCTCCTGCGGAAAGATGCCGAGGCGCGCCATGCCGGTATCTATCTTGACATGCACGCGCGCGGGCCGCTCGAGCGCCAGGGCGGCCCGCGAGAAGGCGCGCGCCACATCCAGGTCGAAGACGGTCACGGCCAGGTCGTGACGCAACGCGTCGCGGGCCTGCCAGGGGGGCGTAAAGCCCAGGATCAGGATCGGCGCGACGATGCCGGCCTGGCGCAATGCCACCCCCTCGCTGAGACAGGCGACTCCCAGCCACGACGCGCCGTTGAGCAGCGCGGTGTGGGCCACCTGCACCGCGCCATGGCCGTAGGCATCGGCCTTGAGCGAGATCATGAGCTGCGCATCCCCGGCCAGCTCCTTGAGCCGACGGACGTTATGAGCGATGGCGCCCAGGTCAATCTCCAGCCAGGTGGGGCGGTCGGGCCGCACGGTGACGATCTGTTGCCAGGCGGCGTCCTGGCGCACGAGCACCTCGGCCGCGGTCGTCTGATCGGCCATGAGGAGCCGCGTGACCTGCTCCATGCGCGTGGCGAGCGAGCCTTTGATCAGCACCACATCGCCCGGCCCCAGGCGCTCGAGCACGGCCCGCGCCGCGTCCTCGGCAGTGTAGGTGATGATGATCTGCTCGCCGGGCATGCCGGCCGCGCGGGCGGCCTCGGCGATCAACCGGCCGCGCTCCCCTTTGGTCACCAGCAGATCGGCCAGGCGGCCGGCCGCGCGGCCGACCTGCTCATGGCCGGCGGCTTCGAAGGCGCCCAGCTCCAACATGTCGCCGAGCACCGCGATCTTGCGTCGGCCGTCCAGCGCGGCGAGGGTTTCCAGGGCGGCTTCGGCCGCGGCCGGCGATGAGCTGTAGGTGTCATCCAGCAGCAAGCTGCCGCGGCGGCCGGGCAACGGATTGAGCCGGCCGGGCAGTCGCGGCATGGCGGCCAGGCGGTCCAGGATGGCAGCGAGCGGCATCTCGAACGCCAGTCCGACCGCGATGGCGGCCAGCGCGGCGTAGACCTGGTGGCGGCCCAACAAGGGGAAGCGCACATGGCCGCGGCCGGCCGGCGTTTCGACGTCGAAGCGCAGGCCCTCGCGGGTGACGATGATATTGCGCGCCAGGATCTCCGGGGCGGCGATCCCGCGGGATTGGGCGCCGAACGTGAGCACGCGAGCCGCGGTGCGCTGGCGCATGGTGGCCACGCGCGGATCGTCGGCATTGAGCACGGCCAGGCCGTCGGCCGGCAGCGCGGCGACCAGCTCGCCTTTCTCCCGCGCGATGGCGTCCAGCGAGCCGAACGTCTCCAGATGTGCCGGTTCGACGGTGGTGACGACCGCGATGCGCGGGGCCGCGAGCTCGCAGAGCCGGGCCATCTCGCCGAAATGATCGGCGGCCATCTCCAGTACCGCGATCCGGTGGTCGGGTTGCAGCTCGCCCAGCGCGATGGGCAGGCCGTAAAGGCCGTTGTAATTGGCGCGGTTTTTGAAGACCGGGAGCCGGTCGGCCAGGACTGCGGCGATTGCCTCTTTGGTCGTGGTCTTGCCGACGCTGCCGGTGACGCCGATGATCGTCAGGCCCTGCTTTTTTAAGATGTAGCGCGCCCATGCTTGAATGGCCTGGCGGGTGTCGGGCACGACGATGCAGGTGGCGCCGGCCGTGCCCTCGGGGGGCGGCTGCTGGCAGAGGATGCCGGCGACGCCGCCCGCCAGCGCGTGGCCGATGTAATCGTGGCCGTCCCGGCGTTCGGTTTTGACGGCCAGGAAGAGCTGGCCGGGCCGCGCCAGCCGCGAGTCAAAACAGAACGAATCGAAGGCCGTTGCACCGGCCCGGCCGATAAGCTGGCCGCCGGTGGCTGCGAGAAGATCGGCTAATTGGATCATGGAAAGAGTATAGCACCGGCCGGACGACCCGGCAATTGGGCGGGCCACGTTTTGGGCTTTCGATCGGCGCTGTAGTATAATGAAAAACAATCGAATGGGGATGAGGCTCCCCGATCGTCGAGAGACTGATAGCCTCTACCAGCGGAAGTGTGTTGGTAGAGGCTTTTTGTTGTGACTCTCAAGAGGGAGGTACCTATGGCGCATACATCGTCGCCCGTTGCATCGAATGCCTCGCTGGCCAGGGCCACGGCGATCAAGTTCGTCGTCTTGCTCGGTCTGGTCAGTCTGTTTGCCGACATGACCTACGAGGGCGCGCGCAGCATCGCCGGGCCGTACCTGGCGCTCCTGGGCGCGAGCGGCACGGTCGTTGGGATCGTCGCCGGTTTCGGGGAGTTGATCGGCTATGGCCTGCGGCTGGTCTCGGGCTATCTCAGCGACCGCACGCGGCGCTATTGGGCGATCACGCTGGTCGGCTATGCAATCAATCTGCTCGCGGTGCCGTTTCTGGCGCTGGCCGGCCGCTGGGAGGTGGCGGCCGCGCTCTTAATCGCCGAACGGCTGGGCAAGGCGTTGCGCAATCCGGCCCGCGACGCGATGCTCTCGTACGCCACCCGGGAGACGGGTCGCGGCTGGGGCTTTGGCCTCCACGAGGCAATGGATCAGATCGGCGCGGTGGCCGGGCCGGTGATCGTCACGCTGGTGCTCGCGGCGCAGAGCAACAACTACCCCGCGGCGTTCGGCGTGCTGGCGATTCCGGCCGTGTTGGCGTTGTCTGTCTTGCTCGCGGCGCGCTGGCTCTATCCGCGTCCGCAGGATCTGGAGCCGACGGCGCCCGAGCTGAAGACGACCGGCTTCCCGGTCGCGTACTGGATCTACCTGGCCGCGGTGGCGCTCGTCGCGGCCGGCTACGTGGACTTTCCGCTGATCGCGTATCACTTCGGCAAGACGGCATCCGTGCCCGGCGCGTGGATCCCTCTGCTCTACGCCGTCGCCATGGGCGTGGATGCGCTGGCGGCGCTGCTGTTCGGCCGCTGGTTCGACCGCATCGGCATCCGCATCCTGATGCTCGTCGCGCTGCTCTCGGCCTGCTTTGCACCGCTCGTGTTCCTGGGCGATTTCACGCTGGCGTTGATCGGCATGGCGCTGTGGGGGATCGGCATGGGCGCGCAGGAGTCCATCCTGCGCGCGGCCGTAGCGGGCATGGTCGCGCGCGATCGCCGCGGCTCGGCCTACGGCATCTTCAACACGGGATACGGCGTCTTCTGGTTCCTGGGCAGCGCGCTGATGGGCGTGCTCTATGACCACTCGTTGCCCATGCTGATCGCGTTTTCGGTCGCGGCGCAGTTGGCGAGCATCCCGCTTTTCTTCTGGGTCGGCAAACGGTTGGCGCCGGCCGGCCGCGCGTGATACAAAGGATCGCCTGTGGAAAATCTGCTCATCGCCACCGTCGCCGCCGCGCTGATCCTGGCCGCCAGCATGATCTCGGTCGAGATGGGCCTGTCGGTCGCCATCGTCGAGATCCTGCTGGGCGTGGTCGGCGGCAACTTCCTGGGGCTGCACACCACCCCCTGGATGGACTTCCTGGCCGGCTTCGCCAGCATCGTGCTCACCTTCCTGGCCGGCGCCGAGGTGGATCCCGACCTGCTGCGCGAGAAATGGCGGGAGAGCCTGCTGATCGGCGGCCTGTCGTTCGCCGCGCCCTTCGCGGCGGCCTGGGCGTTCACCCAATTCGTCCTGGGCTGGAGCCTCCAGGCCAGCCAGATCGCGGGCGTGGCCCTCTCGACGACCTCGTTGGCGGTCGTCTACGCGGTGCTGGTGGAAACCGGTCTGACCGCTACCCGCATCGGCAAGATCATTATGGCCTCCACCTTCATCACCGACTTCGGCACGGCGCTGGCGCTCAGCCTGCTCTTCGTCCGGCCGGGGCCGATGCTGGTCGTCTTCGTCGCCGTCTCCGCGGCCGTGATCCTGATCGTGCCGCGCATCGGGCCGGCCTTCTTCCGGCGCTACGGCAATCGGGTGATCGAGCCGGAGATCAAGCTGATCTTTGCCGGGCTTTTTCTGTTGATGCTGGTGGGCGAACTGGGCCAGAGCCACGCGGTGTTGCCGGCCTTCCTGTTCGGCCTGGCCATGGCCCGCTTGCTGGCCGTCAACCGCGTGCAACAGCAGCGCCTGCGGGTGGTGGCGTTCGCGCTGCTCACGCCGTTCTTCTTCTTGAAGTCGGGGATGAACGTCTCGCTGTCGGCCGTGATCGCCAACTTCGGCTGGCTGGCCGCGCTGTTCGGGCTAAAGCTGGCGGCCAAGTTCGTCGGCGTCTACCCGCTGGCCCGGCGCTTCGTGCCGCGGCATAGCTGGTACACCACCCTGCTGATGAGCACCGGCCTCACCTTCGGCACGATCTCGTCGCTCTACGGCCTGAATGCCGGCATCCTTGACCGGGCGCAGTTCTCAGTGTTGGTGACGGTCGTCATCGGCACGGCGGTCATCCCGACGCTGATCGCCCAGCGCTTCTTCTCGCCCCCGCTCGAGCGGGCGGATACCGGGGTTTGACAGGAGGATTGCCCATGTTTCGTCGTATCCTGGTGGGTTTAGACGGCACGCCGGCCGCGGAGCTGGCGCTCCGGCAGGCGATCGGGCTGGCGCGATTGACCGGCGCCTCCTTGACCGCGCTCTCTGTCGAGGAGAAGCTGCCCGCGTATGCGGCGTCGGTCGGCGAGGTGGAAGAGGCCCGTCGCGAGATGGATGCCTTTTTCGCCCGCGTGCAGGCCGCAGCCGTGGCGCAGGCACAGGCCGCGGGCGTGACGCTGCAGACGGTCGTGCGCGCCGGCCGCGCCGCGGCGACCATCAGCGCGTTCGTGCAGGAGGGCGGCTTCGATCTGGTGGTGCTGGGCGTGGGCGAGGGCCGCGGCCTGGGCAGCACGGCCGATCGGGTGGCCGAAAGCGCAACCTGCTCGGTGCTCATCGTGCGGTCGGCCTTCTGGCATCTGCGCGTGGCCGATGTGATGAGCCGCGAGGTGACCACCGTGCGGCCCGACACGCCCCTGGCCGAGGTGGTCGAGCTGTTGGTGCGGCGCCGGCTGAAGGCCGTGCCTGTGGTCGACGAAGGCCGCGTGGCCGGCATCATCACCGGCGGCGACCTGCTGCAGCGCGCCGGCATGGGCCTGCGGCTGAGCGTCCAGCGCTCGTTGCCGCCGGCCGAGCTGGCCGCGCAACTGCGGGAGCTGGCCGCGCAGCAGAAGAC
Organism: Anaerolineae bacterium; assembly: GCA_034434235.1. Taxonomy (GTDB): domain Bacteria; phylum Chloroflexota; class Anaerolineae; order CG2-30-64-16; family CG2-30-64-16; genus CAKZKT01. The sequence goes on along the minus strand of DAOTZV010000174.1, from coordinate 37,731 downwards.
CGCGGCCGACGTCATGAGCCGGCCGGTCATCACGGTGCGCGCCGACGCCAGAGTGTCCGACGCGGTGGCGCTGATGACGCGCGAGCGGGTCAAGCGGCTGCCGGTGGTGGACGAGCGGGGCGCGCTGGTCGGCATCATCAGCCGGCTCGACGTGTTGGCCGCGGCGGCTGCGGGCGCGGCCGGCGCGGAGGCGTTGCCTGCGCTGCAGCCCGGCGCGGGGCAGGCGGCGCGCGATGTCATGTTCCGCGACGTGCCGACCGTGTCGCCCGACGCCAGCCTGAGCGAGGTGGTGGACCGCCTGCTGGCGACGCCGTTGCGCCGCGTGGTCGTGGTGGATGAGGCCCGCCGCGTGCTCGGCATCATCGTGGACAACGACCTGCTGGCCCGCGTGCGTGGGGCCATGCCCCCGCGCGCCTGGTCGGCGCTGCTGGGCCGGCTGGCGCGCGGCTCGGCAGAGCCGTTGGACCTGGCCGGCCGGGCCGCCGATGTGATGGAGCGGCAGGTCTACACCGTGGCCGAGGACGCGGCCCTCGCCGACGTGTTGCGCATCATGCTCGAACACCGCGTCAAGCGCGTCGTGGTCACCGATGCCCAGGGCCGGCTCGTCGGCATGGTGGATCGCGCGGCGTTGCTCGACAGCGTGTCGTCGGCGCTGCAGGGCGGTTGAACCGGTGGATTGGGCCAATCTGTTCGATCTGCGCTCCGACAGGTTGCGCCGCTACGGCGATGTGGCCCCGCGTCTGGCCGATCTGCTCGACGCCGACATCGGCGAGCTAGTTGGCCGCGCGCACGCGCTGGCCGCCGCGCGCCAGGAGATATGACCCGATGGCCGATCAAGATACGCTTTACTACGAACTGATGGACGCGCTGCGGACGGGCGGCTGTCCGCTTTGTTATCTGGGGCGTCGGGCGGCGAGTCGCTACATTGAGACCCTCAACTATGAAGGGGTCAACGATCCCGGGCTGCGCCGCCACCTGCGGGATGCGCATGGCCTGTGTCATCGCCACGCCTGGGAGTGGACGAAGCTGCGCGGCAGTCCGCTGGGGGTGGCCATCGTCTACCGCAACCTGGTCAAGGACCTGGCCGAAATATTGGAAGAGCAGGCGGAAGGTCGGGGTCGCCGTCCGGCCGCGGCCCGGTTGGCCCCAACCGGCCGTTGCCCGGCGTGCCGCGCCGGCGACGAAGCGGTGCAGCGTTATGGCCGGACGCTGTTGGCGTGGCTGGAGCAGGAAGAACTCGCCGCCGCGTACGCAAGCGCGGGGGGCCTGTGCCTGCCGCACCTGCGCGAAGTGCTGGGCATGGCCAACGACGCGCAGATGCGCACCGTGCTGGGGCGGCAAGAGGCGATCTATCGCGACCTGATCGCGCAACTGGACGAGTTCATCCGCAAGCACGATCATCGCTTTCGGGATGAGCCGTTCGGCGCGGAGAAGGATGCCTGGCTGCGCGCCGTCGCCGCCCTGGCCGGCGAAGCAGACAACGTGTGATCGCCCGACACGGAGAACACGGAGGCCACGGATCGCAGGGAGCATGGCGTCACATGGGCCGCGATCGCTCCAACGCCATCCGTGGCCTCCGTGGCCGCATCCGTGTCATGTGATCGCCCGACACGGAGAACACGGAGGCCGCGGATCACGAGACGCGTGGCGCCACGTGGGCCACGATCACCGCAATGCTATCCGTGGCCTCCGTGGCCGTATCCGTGTCGTGTGATTGCCCGACACGGAGAACACGGAGGCCACGGATCACGGGGAGCATGGCGCCACATGGGCCGCGATCGCTCCAACGCCATCCGTGGCCTCCGTGGCTGCATCCGTGTCATGTGATCGCCCGACACGGAGAGCACGGAGGCCACGGATCACAGGGAGCATGGCGTCACATGGGCCGCGATCGTTACGGCGTCATCCGTGGCCTCCGTGGCCGCATCCGTGTCATGTGATCGCCCGACACGGAGAACACGGAGGCCACGGATCACGGGGAGCATGGCGCCACATGGGCCGCGATCGCTCCAACGCATCCGTGGCCTTCGTGGCCGTATCCGTGTCATGTGATCGCCCGACACGGAGAGCACGGAGGCCACGGATCACGGGGAGCACGGCGCCACATGGGCCGCGATCGCTCCAACGCATCCGTGGCCTCCGTGGCCGTATCCGTGTCGTGCCCTCCGTGGCCGCATCCGTGTCGTGCCCCTGGCGCATTCAGTTCTCGGCCACGATCTGCCCGTCCTGCAACCGCACGACTACATCCGCATACTCATCCACCAGCGGATCGTGCGTCGCCATCAGCAGGGTAGTGCCCTGCTCCTTCACAATGCGTCGGAACAGCGCGAGAATCTCGCGCGCCGTAGTGCTATCCAACTCGCCGGTCGGCTCATCGGCCAACATGAGCGCCGGCCGGTTCGCCAGCGCCCGGGCGATCGCCACTCGCTGCTGCTGACCGCCCGACATCTCGAACGGCCGATGGTGCATCCAGCGGCTTAGTCCTACCAGCTCCAGACAGCTTATCGCCTGCTGATGGCAGACCTTGCGACTCTTGCCTGCCAGCCGAGGCATCAGCTCCACGTTCTCGTAGGCCGACAAAGTGGGCAGAAGCGCGAAGGTCTGGAACACAAAGCCCACGTGCTCGCGGCGCCAGCGCGTCAGCTCGCTCTCGCTCATCGTATGTAACGGCCGGCCGAAGATTTCCACCGTGCCCGAAGTGGGCCGATCCAGTCCGCCGATACAATTAAGCAAGGTAGTCTTGCCGCTGCCCGAACGCCCCTTCAGCGCTACAAACGTGCCCGGCTCCACCGTCAGGCTCACCCCGCGTAGCGCGTGCACCTCCGATGCGCCCAGGTGATAGATGCGCACCAGATCCCGCACCAGCACGATCGGCCCCGCCTGCTTCTGCTCACCTGCCATCGCGCTCCTCCCGTCCCTCGCCCTCGGTCTCCGGCGCGCGCCGCGTCCACCGCCCCAACGTGGCACCCACCTTCTGCAAACGCTGTCGCAAGCCCAGACCGCCCACGGCCACCTCGGCCTCGCGGCGAGCGACCGTCGTCGCCTGCATCTCCTGCACCACCTGCGCCGGCCGGATCAAAATCCCGTCCTCCGTCACCTCTAACTGCGCCCGGCCGCGGATCGCGAACATCTCCAGATACTCCTTTGGCACCTGGAGCCGACCGGCCGAGTCCAGCACCACCAGCTCGTGGTAGATGTCCTCCTGTTGCGGCGCCTCCTCCTGGCCTTCGCTGTTCGCCGTGGAAGTGATCGTCTGGCGGATCGTCTCGGTAGACGTCTTGCCATCGCGGATCGCCACCACCCGATCCACGTGGCGGGCGATGGTCGGATCGTGGCTCACGATACATGTGGTCAGATTATAGCGCTGATTCAACTCGCGCAGGAGTTGATAGATCGAGAGCGCCGTCGCCGTGTCTATCTCGCCGGTCGGCTCATCGCCCAGCAGCAACTTCGGCATATTCGCCAGCGCCACCGCAATCGCAACGCGCTGCTGCTCGCCGCCCGACATCTGCGTCAGCCGATGACGTCGGCGGTGCGCCAGGCCCACCGCGTCGAGCAGCTCGCGCGCGCGTTGGCTCTTCACGCGCGGAGGCACGCCCGCGAACGTCATCGGCAACATCACATTCTCCTCCGCGGTCAGATAGGGCACCAGGTTGCGGCTGCTCTGCTGCCAGATGAAGCCGACGGTCGTGCGCCGATAGCCGTCGAGCGCCGCGTCGGGGATCTTGCGCAGATCGCGGCCGTCCACGATCACCCGGCCCGCCGAGGGACGATCTAACCCGCCCAAAATGTTCATCAGAGTGGACTTGCCGCTGCCGCTGGGACCGATGATCCCCAGCATCTCCCCCCGTTCCACCGTCAGATCAAGCCCCTGCAGCGCCACCTGCTCCAGGTTCGCCACCCGATAGATCTTGACCAGATTTTCGCAAATAATGAAAGGATTTTCAGACATGAACTACAGACCTCACACCGTCTCTCCCATCTTGACGGCCTGGAAGATGCGCATGCGCAGCAAGAGGGCCGCCAACAGCACAAGCGTGATCACGAACAAAACGCTCATCAGCCCATAGATGCGCAGAATGGTCGGCCAGGCGATGATGACCACGAACGGCGGCACCCGCGCGGCCGGTCCCGCACCCACCTGCAGATAGGGGATGAACAGCTCGCTCGCGGTCGCGCCCAAAAACGTCCCCGCCACCCCGCCGACGATCAGCAGCGCGGCCAGCTCCGAGGCCAACAGCACCGTCATCTGGCTGACCGACAGGCCGATAGCGCGCAGCACGCCCAGCTCGATGAAGCGCCGACGGAACGAAAAGAGCGCATAGAGCAGGAAGCCGAGCACCGTCAACAGCGCCGCAGCCGCAAAGCCGACCGACAGGAAGCCGAAAAGCCCCTGGCGCTCCGGCCGCTTCATCTCCTGGCCGATGCGCAGCGGCGCCGACTCCCATCGGATCACCTTCATGCCCAGATCGCGCACCCCGTCCACGATGCTCTGCGCCGACGCACCGGGCTGTTGCCTGATCCATACCTCGTAGGGTACCTGGAGACCCAGGCTGTCGAAGAAGAAATCCAGATTGCCGACGAAGAGCGGCCCTTCCTCCGGATACCAGGTGGGAAACAGGCGGAAGGTGCCCACGATCTTTACATCCATCTCGGTTGCATGGCCCGATGCCTTGGCTTCGATCCGCAGGCGATCGCCCACCTGGAGCGCGGCCTCGCCCAAGAAATCGGTCGGCACCAAGACCCCGTTGGGCGTGAGCGCCAGCGCATTCATCAGCGCGCCCAGGCTCGCCGACGCATAGTCGCGGCGCCAGTTGGCAATCGGCGCGAAGTCGGCACGATCCACGCCGATGAACTGCGCCTTCACCCGCTTGCCCCCCACGTTGACCGAGGCATCGTAGCGGCCCACCCGGGTGGCGGCCGCAACGCCCGGAATTTTCAAATGGTCGGAGACGGGCAGGAACTGCCATTCGGCCTCCGGGATCGCGGACGGCTCTGTTTCTCCGCCTCCCTGGCCGCCGACCGCCGCGCCGAAGTCGAGCGCGCTGCCGGCCGCCGTTGCACCCAGCTCATCCAACATCAGGTCGGCGCCCACGGCATAACCCTGCTGCTCGTAGGTGTGATTGTCCATCGTCTCGGCGAGCGAAGCCGTGTAGGCCGACAGGCTGAGCGTCAGGACAAGCAAGATCAGGGGCGCGGTGTACGCGGAGTAGGTGCGCGAAAGATGGCGGGCCGTCAGCAACAGGCCCACGCTGCGCGTGTGGCCGATCAGCCACGCCAGCGCCGACATCAGCGCCGGCAGGACGCGCAGGATCAGCAGCGTACAGGCCAGGATGCCCAGGGCCGGCACCAGCAACAGGAGGGGATTCTGAAACGGATCGGGCGGCAGCCGCGCGCCGACGATCGGCACGACGATGCTCCCCTGCTGGCGCAGCAGATAGGTGCCGTAGCCGGCCGGGATCAGCAGCATCACGTCGAGCCAGGCGCGTTGCCACCAGGGCGGCCGCAACGCACGCGCCCGTTCCTGCTTGTAGGTAATGATCGTATGCCGCGCGTTGCCGAACGACGGCGCCATCTGTGCCAGGAGCGCCACCCCTAGCAGGATCAGGCCCAGGCGCACGCCGCCCATCGTCAGGCTCACGCGCAGGTCGGTCGCCGCGCTGAAGTCCAGAAAGCTGCGCGCATGGCCCATCGTGCGCGCGATCCATTCCCCCAGGATCAACCCCAGTCCCAGGCCGCCCGCGCCCAGGATCAACCCTTCGCTGAACGTGATGCCGACGACCTGGGTGATCGCCGCACCGCGGCTGCGGAAGATGGCCGTTTCATTGCGTTGCCGCTCGGCCGCCAGCCCGGCCACCAGCGCGATGAATACCAGAACCATGCCCAGGATCGGCACGCTGAAGGCATAGAGCATGATCGCAAGCCACGCTGTGGACTCCCGATACTTCTCCAGCGCCTCCATCGGCGAGATGCTGAGCTGCAGGTTCGGCAACAGGCCGAGCGCCGTCTGCTGCGTGCGCAAGATGTTGGCGATCAGGCCGTCCACCTGCTCGGCGTGAATGCCCGATCCATCCATCACCATGTACCAGACGGCCAGATAGATCTCGCCGGTATGGAACGGGCTGATGCGATCTCGAAACGTCTCCTCGGGCACCAGGAACGCATCGGCCAGGGCCTCCGGATGGAAGAACCAGTAATCGCTTTGCCGGTCGGCGGCCTTCCAGATGCCGGTCACCTGGACGGCGAGCTGAACGGGCCGGCCCTTGCTCAGCGCGCCGCTGCGGTCGAGCAGGACGTAGGTTTCCCCGGCCTGCAAGCCCAGCCGGCCGGCCAGGTCTTCGTGGGCCAACACCGGGATCGGCGCATCGGCGCCCGGCGCGGCCGCCGCAGGCAAGGTGCCTTCGACCAGCACGATCTGGCCGGCGATATCGCTGGCGGTGGCCAGGCTGATCCATTCCAGCGGCTTCTGGTTGCCGCCGTAAGCGGCCGGGTCGTTGGGATAGAGGGAAAGCTTGTCGGTGGCGAAATAGCGCACGGCCACCTGGCGCGGCATGCCCAGGTCGCCAGCCGCCCGGTTGCGCAGGTAATCGTCCACGGGTTCGATGTCGGCCCACTCGAGGGGGCCGTTCAGACCGCCCATGTACATGAACATGAAGGCGAAGGGCGGCCGGCTGACCACAGACGAGCCCGACCTGGCCGTGAGTTGCTCCTGGAGCACGCGATAATTGACCGCATCGGCATAGAGCGGCAGACTGACGGCCATGCCCACCGCCACCACCAGCCCCAGGATGATCGCCAGCGCCAGCCCGCGCTGCGCGACCAGACGCCTGGCCGCGACGCTCAGGATCGCCCAACCGCGAAGGAGAATGCCCACAGCTCTACTGCCCCAACACCTGCTGTCCCAGGGTGACGCCGTCGAGGATCTCGACGCGATCCAGGCTTTCGATGCCGATCTTGACGTCCACGCGGCGCTGGCCCGCTCCTTCCTTGATCACCACAAAGCGTCGGCCTTCGAAAGTGCGGATCGCCTGCGGCGGCAACCAGAGCGCGTCCTCCTTGCGGGTGACGATGACGGTAATCTTGACCAGATCGCCGAGCTGCAGCGCGGCGGCTTTGGCCGGATCGTCCAGGCCGATCACCGTGGATTTGTCCACATCGGCCGCGTTCACCCCGGCCGCAACCGTGGTGGGCGGCAGGCGCACGATGGAACCGGTCATCTCGTCCCCCGGCTTGGAGGAGAGGGCGAGCCTGGCCGGCATCCCGACCGCCAGGTTGGACACGTCGCTGCTGCTCAGGTTCGCCTTGATCTCCAGCTTGCTCATGTCGCCGATCACCATCACGGGCTGGAACGCGGTGGCCGCGCGGCCCTCGGTCGCCGTCACCGACATGATCCGGCCGTCGAACGGCGCCACGATTTGCGCATCGGAAAGCGCGGCTTCCAGCTTCTTGACGTTCAGTTTGGCCACCTCCACGTCGTTGGCCAGAAGCGGGTCGGCTTCTTTGTTGAGCTCGTCCAGTGCAAGCTGGGCCTGCTTCACCTGTCGTTCGAGGATGGCGATCTGATACTTCTGGTTATCAATGGCTTGCATCGCCAGGTCGTAATTGGCCTTAGCCTGGTTGTAGTTCAGCGTGGCCTGTTGCAGGTTGGCGGCTTCGGCCGAGGCGGCCTTGTCGTTGCGCCAGGCAATCGCATCGTAGGCGGCCTGTGCACGTTCCAATGCCAGCTTGGCCTTCTCCAGGTCCACCGCCGCGAGCGTCCTGCGCGGGGTCAGATCCTGTTGGCGGGCCTGCTCCAGGTTGATCTGGGCGATCTCCAGGTTGAGGCGCGCGCGGGCGCGCTGCATTTCCAGCGCCTGCTTCGACTCGTTCAGCCTGGACTCGGCCCGCGCCAGGTTCAATTTAGCGGCGGCCAGATCGCGTTCCAGGTTGTCGTTCTCCAGATCGGCCAGCAGGTCCCCCTTCTTGACCATCTGATCGTTCTTGACCAGCACGCGGCGGATGCGGCCGTTGGTGCGGAAGAACAGCTCCTTCTCCTCGGTCGGCGAGACGCGACCGGTGAACTGCATCTCCTTGACCACCTCTCCGCGCTGGACGGTGTAAACCGGATTCACGGGCACGATGGCCGTGGGAATGGGTGTCGGAGTCGGCTCTTCGACCGCTCCGCGGCGGCCCGTGGTGGCCGAGAACGCGCTGCAACCGGCCAGCCAGATGACCGCTGTCAACACGAGAAGCCTTCTAAGAGATTTCGACATGGTATCGTTCCTGGTTCGGCGTGGTATATATGCTCAGTTTAGCACAACCCTCGAAATACGCCAAGAAGTTACCGTTCCCACTTTCACCCCCCTCTCCCAGCTTCCAGCTTCCGGCTTCCGGCCGCCAGCCTCCACCCCCAACGCATCGTTGCCGGAGCGGCGGCAGTGGTTTATAATTCGGATCATGATTCGGATCGCGGAGTGAACCCCATGTGGCATCGTTTGTTTGCTTCTTCCAGCGCCGAGCCGCGCTTTGCCGCCTCGGCCATGCAGATGCTCCACGCCACCGCGCGCAATCTGATCGCCGCTACTGCGGGATTGGCCGGCCTGGCGCTGGTTGGCCGCTGGTTGGCCGCGCCCGCCGACCTGGATGTGGTCGCGTTGCCGTGGCTTACGGTGGCCGTGCTGCTGGCGTTGGCGGCGCTTTGGCTATTGCCCCGACATTTCCTGGCCGCGGTGGTCGGCTGGCAGGTGGGCCTGGCCGCGCTGGTGATGGCCGGCATGGTGGCCCTGCGCGAACCGGCCCTCGGCCTGCTTTACGCCTTCTTTCCTCTGCTGGCGGTCATCATCCTGGGGTGGCCGGCTGCCCTGGTCTCCGGCAGCGCGGTGGCCGCGATGGCCGCATGGCTGGCCGGCGCTGCGCTGCCGGTCGCCTGGCCCGCTGAATATAGCCGGGCACTGGCCGCGGGCGGGCTGATCTCGGCCGTGCTGGGATGGGCCGCGTCGCAGTCCCTTTACACGATCACCGGCTGGGCGCTGCGCAGCTTCGCGGAGGCCGAACGAAAGCTCGAAGAAGCGCGCAACCAGCGCATGTACTTCCGCCAGGTAGAAGAGGACCTGGTGCAGGCCAATCGCGAACTGGCCCGACTTTCGGATCGGCTCAAGGCGATGTATCAGGTGGCCGAAGAGGCGCGGCGCGCCAAGGAAGAGTTCGTCGCCAACGTCAGCCACGAGCTGCGCACCCCGCTGAACATGATCATCGGCTTCTCCGAGATGATCCTCCACGCGCCGCAAGTCTACGGCGGCGAGCTGCCGCCCGCGCTGATGGCCGACATCCTGGCCATCCAGCGCAACAGCCAACACCTGGCCCGGCTGGTGGACGACGTGCTCGACCTGAGCCAGGTGGAGGCCGGCAAGATGGTATTGACCCGGGAATGGACCGCGCTGGATCAGATCATCGAAGCCGCGGCTCTGGCGGTGCGGGCCCTGTACGATTCGAAGGGCCTCTATCTGCGCACTTCGGTGCCGGCCGATCTGCCCCCTGTTTTTTGCGATAGCACCCGCATCCGTCAGGTGATCCTGAACCTGCTGAGCAACGCGGGCCGCTTCACCGAGCGCGGGGGAGTCGAGGTCAGCGTAACGTACAACGCGCGCGAGGCGACGGTTTGCGTGGCCGACACCGGGCCGGGGATCGCGGCCGCCGATCAGGAGCGGCTGTTTCAGCCCTTCCAGCAGCTCGACGGATCGCTGCGGCGCACGCACGGCGGCACGGGACTGGGACTGAGCATCAGCAAGCGCTTCGTCGAGATGCACGAGGGGCGGATGTGGCTCGTCAGCCCCGCGCGCCCCGCGGCCGATGACGGCGGCGGTCCGGGCACGGCGTTCTATTTCACGCTGCCGCTGATCAGCCCGGATGTACAGGCGGGGCGGGGAAGCAACCAGCCGGCGGCCCTGCGCTGGCTCAATCCGTATCAACCCTACGAGCCGCGCTGGCGACCGCGACAGGGCGAGCGGCCCGCCGCCCCTGCCGAGCGCTACGTGTTGCTCGATCAGGGTACGACGCTGGTGCGACGCTTTCGGCCTTTCCTGGAAGGCTGTGAGCTGGCGGTGGTGCACGATCTGGCCCAGGCGCGCCGCGAGCTGGCCCGCGCGCCGGCGCGGGCCCTGTTGGCCAATGCCCTCTCGTTGCCCGAGCTGTGCGCCGATCTCGATCAGTTGCGTGATCTGCCATATCAGACGCCGGCCATCGCCTTTTGGATTCCGACGGAAGACGAGGCGGCGCGCCGGTTGGGGGTGGTGCGCTATCTGGTGAAGCCGATCACCCGCGAGGCGCTGCTGTCGGCCCTGGCCGCGCTCGGCCCACAGGTCAACACGGTGCTGCTGGTAGATGATGAGCCCGATGTGGTGCGCCTGCTATCGCGCTACATGGCCTCTTGCGAACGGCCCTATCGGGTGATCCGCGCGACCGACGGCCAGCGCGGCCTCGATCTGCTGCGGGCGCGACGACCCGATGTGCTGCTGCTGGACCTGATCTTGCCCGGGCTGGACGGCTTTCAGGTGTTGCGCGAGAAGAACGCCGACGAGGCGATCCGGGATATCCCCGTGATCGTGATCTCATCGCGCGATCCGGTGGGCCAGCCGATCGTAAGCGACCGGATCATGGTATGTCGGGGAGGTGGGTTTTCGATCCGCGACCTGGCCGGTTGCATCCAGGCCATCAGCGGGGTGCTGGTGCCGACTGCGTCAACTGGCGATCGAGCGCAGCCAGAAAATCGGCCCGACTGACCGGCTTGCGCAAGAAGTCGCTGGCGCCCAGCAACAGCGCCAGGTCGCGTTGGGCCAGGATCGTGTGTACGATGATCGGTACATCGCGGGTGGCCGGGTTCTCGCGCAGCCGGCCGAGCAGCTCCCAGCCATCCACGCGCGGCATCATGACGTCGAGCACGATGACTTGGGGCGCCACCCGCACAGCGGTCTTCACCGCCTGCTCAGGGTCACTTGCGGTGATCAGCCGGTAGCGTGAGCCGGCGGTATAGCGCTGCAAGAGCTGAAGCGCATCGGCCTTATCGTCGATCACCAGGACCGGGATTTGCTCCAGGGCCGGCAAGGCGAGCGTCGCGTCGAAGCCGCGCGTATCGGCCGCCAGGTTCAGCCGACAGCTGCACACTTCGGCAAGCTGGCGCGCCAGGTTCAGGTTATCGGCTTCGTTTTCCAATGGCGGTCGCGGGCCCGAGGGGTATTGCGGACAACGGATGGCGATCAGCACGTCCCACCCTTGGGGATAGATCTGCACTTCCACCGCGCCGCCGGCCGCGCGGGGAATGGCCACGCTGAACAGATGGATGAGGATCTGGCGGAGAGCTACGGCCGACAGAGTGACGCGCGGCAGGCCCTTGGCCTGATTCACGTGGAGGGTCACCTGATGGCGGTCGGCGAGCTTGCCGGCGAGCGCCAGGACGGCCGGCAGCGCTTCGGCCAGATCGGTGCTTTCGCTGCTGTTGGCCTCTTTTAACCAGGCCAGCTCCTCTCGCAGTCGAGCCTGTTCGTTGTCGGCCGAGAATGTGCCCGCCGATTCGTCGGGGATTCGGTCGGCCAGCCGGTATTGCTCCCACAGCAGGTCGGCCAACGCCTCGATGGCGGCCGCCTGCCAGCGACGCAGATGACGCGTGCCGATGCCGAGCTGATCGGCCACTTCTTCAGCGCTCAGTTGCTCGACATAACGATAGAAGAGTGGTTCGTAAATTTGCCAGGCGGCCGATTGGGCCGGCTCGCCGGCCGGCGGCTTGAGGGCTGCGATGGCGTCGATCAAGATGCGTCGGAGCGCGGCCGCGGTGTCGAAGCGGTTGGCCACCCCGAAGAGGGGGGCCAACGCGCTGTGGCGAAGCCGTTCGGGATCGTACAGGTAATTGAGCGCTTCGCGCAGATGCTCGATCAGTTCTTCTCTCGTCACGCCATGTCCGTCTGGATGTCCGTTTTATGTCCGATCGCGGCCCTGAAAGCTCTTGCAGGAATCGTCGGATTGTGTTATTAATTATATATGCACCATGGCGTGCCGGCAAAAAGCCCATCGGTCTCTGTTTCGGCGCGACGATTGCATCTCCCCTTCGCCGATCGTCGTTTGTTTTGTCCTGTCATGCCATGGTCGGGTTGGATGTCCAATGTAACTGCTTTGCCCCTGTCAAGGATCGAACATCCGGATCGCAGCTTTCGATTCCACACCATTTAGACTCAGGAGGGAAGAATCATGGAAGGCAAGAAGCATTTGAGCCGGCGTGACTTTCTCAAACTGACGGCCGTCGCCTCGACGGGTGCCGTGGCGGCCGCCTGTGCGCCGTCTGCGCCGGCGCCGGCCGCGCCCGCCAAGCAGGAAGCCGCGCCCACGGCCGCGCCGGCCGCCAAACAGCCGATCACCGTGCGGCTGTGGGTGGCCTGGGGCAACATGAACAAGCTGTTTCAGGATGAAGTCTGGTACAAGATGCCCGAGTACGAGACCGTGGTGGGCAGCAACATCAAGATCGAGTACAAGGGCAATACCGGCGACCAGCCGGTACAGACGGCCATCGCCGCGGGCGACCCGCCGGAAGCCGCTTCCAACATCTCCTACGCACAGCTCGCCATCAAGGACGTCTTCCTCGACACGCAGCCGCTCATTGACACCAGCAAGTACATCAAAAAGGAAGACTATATCCCGGCGGTGTGGGACTTCTGCAAGTTCTGGACTTTCAAGGGGATGTTGGGCCTGCCGTGCTTCGAAAGCTATCTGGATTACGGCCTCAACTACAACACCAAGTTGGTGAAAGAGGCCGGCCTGGATCCCGACAAGCCACCCACGACCTTCACCGAGGCCCTCGAATGGCACAAGGCGCTGACCAAGAAGGACGCCGCGGGCAACTTGAAGCAGTTCGGCCTCGATCCTTACGACGCAATGGGCGGCGACCCCGACGGCATCCAGGTGGCGACCCTCGTCAAGTGGTGGGACGACAAGACCGGCAAGTTCAACTTCACCGACCCCAAGATCGTGGATTACATCGCGATCACCAAGCAGTACTACGATATCATGGGCCCCGATCAGATCGCCGGCCTGCGCCAGGCGGAAGGCATGGGCGGCTGGGGCGGCTCCTACAACGCGCAGGCCCAGGCCATGATCATCGAAGGCTACTGGCATCCGGGCGAGACCACGGTGCAGGCGCCCGACGTGGCCAAGCTGAACAAGGCAAGCTGGACCCTGGTGATCGACGCAAACAAGGGCAAGAAGGTCCAGGAGGCCGGCGGCCATACCCTGGCGATCTTCAAGAACTCCAAGTATCCGAAGGAAGCCTTCAAACTGGGCGAGTTCTTCAACCAGGATACGCCGCTGAACACCCTCTTCAAGGAAGTCGGCTGGATCGTCGGCAAGAAGTCGTGGATGGAGAAGTACGTCAAGCCGGACGCATATCCCGGCCTGGACTTCTATTTTAATAAGGTGAACGAGACCACCGACTGGTTCCAGCTCCGCCGCTGTCCGTTGCATGGCTTCCTGTGGAACCAGTGGACTGAGGTGCGCGAGATGGTCTACCGCGGCAAGCTCACCCCGCAGCAGGGCGCTGCGGAGATGCAGAAGCGCGCCGAGACCGAATGGAAGAACCAGGGCCTGCCGAGCTGAGTGCGTTCTGAGGCGCCGCAGAGGCACGTGGTAGGGGCGCACGCGTGCGCCCCTACCATCGTTCCCCGTCTCCAGCAGTGAGCGGATGTGACGTCTGTTGGTGGTGGAGGTGAAGCGAGATGGCTGTTGCTGTTGCGAATCGCAGGCGTTTGTCCAAAGGAGAGACCCGCAACCTTATCACCGGGCTGTTGTTTGTTTCGCCCTGGTTGTTGGGATTTCTCATCTGGACGCTCTATCCCCTGGTATCCTCGTTGTACTATAGTTTTACGCGTTATGACCTGGTGCGACCGGCCATCTGGATCGGGCTGGATAACTTCAGAGAGATCTTCACCGACGATCCGCGCTTCTGGACGGTCGTGTACAACACGCTCTATTACGTGGGCCTCAGCGTGCCGCTGGGCGTGGTGACCGCCTTTTTGATGGCCAGCCTGCTCAATACGAAGCTCGTCCTGCGCTCCACCTTTCGGGCGATCTTTTACGTTCCTTCCATCGTCCCGGCGGTGTGCTCGGCCATGGTGTGGCTTTTCATCTACAATAACCAGTATGGGGTGATCAATAACTTCTTGCGCGCCATGGGCCGGCCGATCATCCCGTTTCTGTCCAGCGTGGAGTGGGCCAAGCCGAGCCTGATCATTATCTCTCTCTGGGCGCAGGGCACGGCAGTGGTGATCTTCCTGGCCGCACTGCAAGATGTGCCGCGCTCCCTTTACGAGGCGGCCACCGTGGACGGCGCGAACGCATTCCATCGCTTCTGGCATATCACCATCCCCATGTGTAGCCCGATCATCCTCTACAACCTGGTGATGAGCCTCATCGGCGCGTTCCAGACCTTCCTGATGCCCTACCTGCTGACGAACGGCGGCCCGATGGCTTCGACCGAATTCTATGCCATGAATCTCTATCGGCAGGCGTTCGAGTTCTTCCGCATGGGCAAGGCGTGCGCACTGGCCTGGATCATGGCCGTTTTGGTGGCCATCTTGACCGCGATCCTTTTCCGCACGTCCGGCCGCTGGGTCTTCTACGGCGGAGGTGAACGATGACATCGGCTACCCGATCGGCTACCCAATCGCTTGCAGCCGCTACGCGGGTCTCCTATGCCGGCAAATACAGCACCGGCCGGATCGCGGCCGAGGTGTTGAAGTATGCCATTGTGATCACGCTGGCGGTTTCCTATGCGTTCCCGCTCTACTGGATGATCAGCTCCGCGCTGAAGGATGACCCACAGGTGTATCGCATCCCGCCGGTGTTGGTCCCGAATCCGGCCCACTGGGAGAACTTCATCAACGCGTGGAAGTCGGACAACTTCACGCTCTACACCTTCAACTCGATCTTCCGCTACGCGCTGCCCTATACCCTGTTCACGCTCTTCTCCTCCTCCATTGTGGCCTATGGCTTCTCGCGCATCCGCTGGCCGGGCCGCGACAAGCTGTTCTACCTGTGCATCGGCACGATGTTGATCCCCTACACCGTGACCATGGTGCCGCTCTTTATCATTTTCAAGCAGTTGCATTGGACCGGCACCTACCTGCCGATGGTGGTGCCGGCGCTGTTCGGCAATGCGTTCTTCATCTTCATGTTGCGCCAGTTCTTCATGACCCTGCCCGAGGAGCTGGCCGAGGCCGCGCGCATTGACGGTGCCGGCGAGCTGGGGATCTTCTTCCGCATCATTCTGCCCCTCTCCCGGCCCGCTCTGGCCGTCGTTGCGCTCTTCGCATTCATGGGCACCTGGAACGACTACCTGGGGCCGCTGATCTACATCAACAAGTATACGATGTATCCGCTGGCCCTGGGCATCCAGAAGCTGCGCGCGATGATGTCGCAGGTGGGCAACGCACCCCTGGCCTATCCGTATCTGATGGCCGTGAGCACGATTGCGGCCGCGCCGATCATCATCATCTTCTTCTTCGCCCAGCGCACCTTTATCGAGGGGATCGCGCTGACGGGGTTGAAGGGGTAAGAATCGCTTTCCGGAGGTTTTCGAGCAGACCGCACGCCGCGCACGACGTGCGGTCTGTCGCGAGATGCGCTAGATGAAACAAGATCATCCTTTCGACCGCCTTGATCTGCTTTTGGCCGGCACGCTCGGCCTCCTCTGCCTGGCGCTCTACATCCGCACGCTCGTCCCGTGGCTATTGCCGGGCGATAGCGGCGAATTTCAGGTGCTGCTCTATCAGGTGGGGATCGCCCACACGACCGGCTATCCGGTCTACATCCTTCTGGGCAAGCTCTTCATCGCCCTCGTGCCGTTCGGCGACGTGGCCTACCGCGCGAACCTCTTCTCGGCGTTCATGGCCGCGGCGACCGTGGCGCTCGTCTACGCGGCGGGCCGGCTGGCGGCCGGCAGCCGGTGGGCCGGCCTTTGCGCGGGGCTGGCGCTGGCCGTCTCCTACACCTTCTGGTCGCAGGCGCTGATCGCCGAGGTGTATACTCCGGCCGCGGCGTTCCTGGCCGCGGTGCTCGTCGCATTGCTGGCGTGGGAGCGCACGGGCCGGTCCGTCTGGCTCTTTGTCGCAGGACTGGTCGGCGGGTCAGGATTGGGCGTGCACGCGAGCGTCGGCGTCTTTGCGCCGGCCGTCGCCCTCTACCTGGCGCTCCAGCGCTCTTTCTGGCGCGGTGCCTGGAAGCCTGCCGTGGCCGGCGCGCTGGCCGGCGTGGTTCTCTACGGCCTGGCTTTCCTGGCCGTAGACCTGCATGCGCCGTCGGCCAATATCTTCAACGCGGCGTATGGCCCGGCGCGCTCGGCCTGGGGGCTGAGCGCGGCCGATCTGCAGAATCCCCTTCGTCGCATTCTCTTCATCGGCACGGGGCGCCAGTGGCGCACGGCGTTGTATCCCGATCCGCCGGGCATGGCCCGCAAGATCGGCGAGTATGTCCAGAAGTTTCCGCGCGAGTTTTCCGCGCTGGCCGTGTTGCTGGCGGCCGCGGGCTTCCTGGTGCTTGTCCGCCGCGCGCCGCGGCCGGCGGCCCTGATCGGCGCGGGGTTGTTCTTCTTCTGGGCTTTCTACTTCAACTATCACGTCGGCGACATCTACGTGTTCTATATCCCGGGCTATATGCTGATGGCGGTGCTGGTCGGCGTGGGCCTATCCGGTGTGGAGCGGTGGCCGGCGGCCGGCCGCCGGCCACCGCTGAGGATCGTTCGGCCGCTCCTGCTTGGCGCGTTGGTGATCGCGGCGCTTTACCCTGTCGTCTCACCGCATTGGTCGGCCGTGGTCAAGGGAGAAGCGCCCTTCCTGCGGGCGCGGGAGTATCCGGCCAATCCCACCACGGCCTATCTGCGGGCCGAGATGGCCGGCGTGGTGAAGGAGCTGGAGCGGGATGCGATCGTCTTCGTGGATTGGGGCCGGCTCTATCCGCTCTACTACGCTGCGCAGATAGACGCCGATCGCTTCGATCTGCAGTTCATCGAGGCCAGGCCGCGCAACGAGACGGGCCGGCTCGCCGATTCGACGGTGGAGTTCGTGGCCGGCCAGGTCGAACGGCGGCCGGTCTATTTCGCGGATCGGCTCCCGGAGCTGGAGCGCGCCGGCTTCGCGTTTCGGCCGGTCACCAAGGGGTCATTGCGGTTGCTGCGGGTGGAGCGGAGATAGCGCGATCGGAAAGGCGAGCCGTCCACAACGCAAAGGCGAATGCACGAATCTCGGCCGGCGTGATTCGTGCATTCGTGTCTCTATTCGTGGATGACCCCCGGTGCGTCGGGCGCCGGACGGCCGGGCAACCAGCGCGCCCGCGCCAGGGTCAGCGCGCTGACGTGCGCCGCACCGGCCGCCCGCAACGCAGCCGCGCACGCCTCCAGGGTCGAGCCGGTCGTGCAGACATCGTCCACCAGCACGATCTGCCGGCCATTGGCCGGGCCGCGACAGGCGAACGCGTCGCGCACGTTCTCGCGGCGCTGCGCGGCGTTCAGCAACGCCTGTTGTTGCGTGGCCTTGTGACGGATCACCAGCTTCTCGTCGAGGGGGACGCCTACCGAGCGGCTCAACGCGCGGGCCAGGAGCGCGGACTGGTTGTAGCCGCGCTCGGCCTGGCGTCGGGCGTGCAACGGCACGGGCACGATGCAGTCGGCCGTCATGTCGGCCCCTTGCCAGGCATCCACCAGATAGGCGGCCAGCGGCGCGGCCAACGCCCGGCCGTTGTTGTATTTGAGCTCGTGGATGGCGGCGCGGATCGGCCCGGCAAACACGACCGCCGAGACGATCCGGTCCAGGTGGCTCGCGCTTTGCCGACAGGAATTGCACAGTTCGGCCCGTTCGGTCGGCCGGCCACAGCGGGGACACACGGGCCCCGTAATCGGCTCCACCTGAGACCGGCATGCGTCGCAAAACAGCTCGCCGAGGCGACCGCAGCCCGGACAGCGCGGAGGGAAGATCAGGTCGAGCACTGCGTTGCCGGCGCGGCGCAACGCCTCCTCAAAGCGGCCGGCCGACACAGATGGCAGATTCATGGCGAGAATGCTGCTTTTGCGACCAAACTGAAAATGAGCGACGCTTACGTGCCGGGCACTCTGCAAGATGCCGGGCACGTGACAGCTATTTGACAGCTATTTTCAGGTTAGTTGAGCGGCCGCCTAACGCCCCGGGAAGAGTCCTTGCAGCGTGTTGACGACCCACAGGCGCAGGTCGTCCCCCACGATCAGCAGGATCGCGATCACGATGATGGCGATCAGCACCACGATCAACGCCAGCTCGATCAAGCTGGCACTGGACCCCTGGTTATGCATGGATCACCTGCTCCTGTCTCTCAGCCGACGATAGCTCAGCCGCAACACGGTGAAGGCCGCTTTGAGGATCTCGCGCTGCGAGATCTTGGAACGGCCGAGCCGTCGGTCTACGAAGATGATCGGCACCTCGCCGATGTTGAAGCCTGCGCGCTGACACCGAAAGAGCATCTCGATCAGATAGGAATAGCCGTCGGCGCGGATGGTGGCGGGGTTGATGGCCTCCAGCACCGCGCGGCGATAGCAGCGAAACCCGGCCGTGCAATCGCGCGCCTTCAGCCCCAACACGCGATGCGCGATCATGTTGGCCCCCCGGCTCAACGCGCGACGCCGCGCGCCCCAATCGCGCACGCCCCCGCCCGGCACATAGCGCGACCCGATCACCAGATCGAAACGCCGGCTGGCCTCCAGCAAGGCCGGAATATAGCGCGGGTCGTGCGAGAAGTCGGCATCCATCGTCAAGATCAGCTCGGCCCCCTGGGCCAATGCCGCCTGAAAGCCGGCCGTATAGGCCGTGCCCAGGCCCAGCTTGCCCGGCCGATGGATCACCTGGACCGTGGAACTGGCCGACGCCAACGCGTCGGCCACCGCGCCCGTGCCATCGGGCGAGCTGTCGTCCACGATCAAGATATGGAGCGGATCAGGCAATGCCTGGAGAGCAGAGACGATCCGTGGCAGGTTCTCGCGTTCGTTGTAGGTTGGCAGCACCAGGAAAGCCCTGGGTTGGTCTGGCATGCGTTCGCTGATCTCCGTATCGAGCTCGCTGCGACGGCCGTCGCAGCGATGAAGCGATCGGAATTCTAACACACAATGGCACAGCGAACAAAGTACCGCGCGGCCTTCGTTTATCCGTTGCCCTCCGCTGCCGGTTGTTCTCCTCGCGCGCCTTGCGCCCTGCGCCACGCCTCGTATTCCTCTTGCGCTTCGGCCGAGAGCGGATAGTATTTACGCAGGTGACCCCCCTGGCTCAGGCGCAGGCGGGTAAATTCCTCCCAGTCGCGATGCTCGCTGGCGCGCTTGAGCAGCTCGGGCGCCAGCTTGATCGGCACCACCACCGCGCCGTCGTCGTCGGCGATGATGATGTCGCCCGGCATCACCAGCACGCCGCCGCACGCGATCGGCACGTTGACCGCGAAGGGAAAGATGTTGGTCTGGGTATGGTAGTTGGGCGTGACCCCGCGCAACCAGAGCGGCAGGTCGAGGTGCTTGACGTGCGTGTAATCGCGGATGCAGCCGTCAACCACGACGCCGGCTCCTCCGCGGCCCTTGAAGAAGGTGAGCATCATCTCGCCGAAGATGCCGCTGGACATGTCGCCGCGCGCATCTACCACCACGATATCCCCCGGCTGGGTGTGGTAGAGGACGTGGCGGTGGAGTTGCGTCTCTGGGTCCACGTATTCGCCTTCGGGGTAGATGTCTTCCCGCTTGGGCATGCATTGCAGCGTCAGGGCCGGGCCGACGACCGACTTCCCCGGCGTCCAGGCGACCGGCCCCAGGATGTGCGGATTGCGGATGCCCAGCCGATGTAGCTCGCCGCTGGCAGTGGCGCTGCCGATGCGCGATAGGCCTTCGATCAGTTCTTTCGGCGGACGGACGATGTCGGGTGTAGTGATCATGGCGCAATCTCCTGCTGATAATGTAGGGCCGAATTCATTCGGCCCTCCCTCGAGGATGTGCCGTTGGGCCGAATTCATTCGGCCCTCCCTCGACGAGCGAGATGTTACACCAATTCAGCGTTTTTGTCGAACTGTAGTAAAATGTTGAACGGTCTCTATGGAACCAGGTTTCTTCGAACGCGTCTATCGTCTTGTCCGCCAGATCCCGGCCGGCAAGGTCGCCAGCTATGGCCAGATCGCCGCGCTGTTGGGCCATCCGCAGGCCGCGCGCACGGTCGGCTGGGCGCTGAGCGCGCTGCGGGGCGACCAGGCCGCCGCGGTGCCCTGGCAGCGCGTCATCAACAGCGCCGGCCGCATCAGCATCTCGCGCGTCGATCTGAGCGCCGACCTCCAGCGCGCGCTGCTGGAAGCCGAAGGGGTGGAGTTCGACGCGCGCGGCCATGTAGACCTGCGCCGCTTCGGCTGGGAAGGTCTGACGTGGGAGGAATTGGAGGCGTTAGGGGAACGTGAAACGTGAAACGTCAAAGCAATTCTTCGCGTTTCACGTTTTACGTTTGACGTTTCACGCGCAACTTGCCAAAATCGAACATTTGATCTATCATGCGTCAAGATTCCAGTGGCGGAGGGGCTTTTCATGCGTGAAATCACCGTCGCGCTGGCGCAGATGGCGCCGGTGCTGAACGACAACGAAGAGAATCTGCGTCGCATGGCCGCGACGATCCAGCGCATCTGCAGCGAGCAGCCGACGAACCTGATCGTCTTTCCCGAGCTGGCGCTGTCGGGTTATGAGTGCGGCCTGAACTTCACCCGCCTGGCCGAACGCGTGCCGGGCCATGCCGTGTCGTATCTGGCCGGCAAGGCCGCCGAGTTCAGCGTGCACATCGCGTTCGGGATGCCGGCCAAGGAGCGGGTCGAGAGCATCCTGTTCAACGCGGCCGTGCTGATCGGCCCCGACGGCGAGCTGATCGGCGACTACCGCAAGCTGCACCTGCGCGGGGAGGAGAAGCTGGCCTTCCGGCCGGGCTATCGTATGCCGGTCTTCGAGACCGAGTTCGGCAACGTCGGGCTCCTGATCGGCTGGGACCTGGCGTTCCCGGAGGTGGCGCGCAGCCTGACGCTCGACGGCGCGGAGCTGATCGTGGCGTGCGCGGCGTGGGAGGCGGCCTACATGGACGAGTGGCGCGCCTATACCATCGCGCGGGCCTGTGAAAACGCGGTCTACCTGGCGGCTGCCAACCGCGTGGGCCAGGAGCCCAGCTACACCTTCGGGGGCGAGTCCGTGCTGGTCGGCCCGCGCGGGCAGGTCCACACCGCGCTGGATGAAGCGATCGAAGGCTATGCCGTGGCGACCATAGACCTGGACGAGATCCGGCGAGCCCGCGAAGAGCAACAGATCCTACAGGCGCGCCAGCCGGCCGCCTATCGCGCGCTGGTACGCAAGTATTGAGGCCGCGCCGACGCCGTCGAGGTCGGCCTTGCGGCGGACCGCGGCAGATCATTCCCTCATGGAGGTCTTTGCATGTCCCCTGTAGACTTGCGCAGCGACACCATCACCAAACCCACCCCCGCCATGCGCCGCGCCATGGCCGAGGCCGAGGTGGGCGACGACGTCTTCGGCGAAGACCCGACCGTGCGGCGGCTGGAGGAGATGGCCGCGGAGCGCATGGGCAAGGAAGCGGGCCTCTTCGTCGCCTCGGGCACCATGGGCAATCTGGTCAGCTTGCTGGCCCAGTGCGGCCGCGGAGACGAGGTCATCCTGGGCGATCAGGCTCACACCTACATGTACGAGCAGGGCGGGATCGCCGCGTTGGGCGGCATCCACCCGCGCGTGCTCAAGAATCGGCCCGACGGCACGCTCGACCCGGCCGAGATCGTCGCGGCGATCCGTGATCCCAACAACCCGCACTTCCCGCGCACGAAGCTGATCGCCCTGGAAAACACGCATAATCGTTGCGGCGGCGCGCCCCTCACGGTCGAGTATATGCGGACGGTCGGCGCGCTGGCGCGCACGCACGGCCTGCTCCTCCACGTAGACGGCGCGCGCATCTTCAACGCCGCGGTCGCCCTGGGGGTGGAGGCGCGGGAGCTGGTGGCCGATGCCAGCTCGGTCACCTTCTGCTTGAGCAAAGGGTTGGCCGCGCCGGTCGGATCGGTGGTGTGCGGAAGCCGGGCGTTCATCGCCGAGGCGCGGCGCGCCCGCAAAGTGGTGGGCGGCGGGATGCGCCAGGCCGGCGTGATCGCCGCCGCGGGCATTGTCGCGCTGGAGCAGATGGTGGAGCGCCTGGCCGAGGATCATGCCAACGCGGCCGCGCTCGCCGCCGGCCTGGCCGAATTGCCCGGCATCCAGGTGGAAGAGGTGCCGGTGCGCACCAACATCGTCTATTTCAACGTGACCCGGCCCGACCTGACCGCGGCCGGGCTCGCGGCGCGGCTGGCCGAGCACGGCGTGCGCGTGTTGCCGGTCGGACCGCAGCGTATTCGCGCCGTGACCAACTATCATATCACGGCCGACGACATCCGTTCGGCGTTAGCTGCCTTCCGGGCAGTCCTTGCGTAATGCAGAGTTGATACCGCTTCCGATCTGGAGAAAAAACATGGAACGTCGGCAGGGTTGCCTGGAAGGCTTGTTGGAGCTGTTTCTGCTCAACGTGGTGTTCGACTGGCTTCAGCGGCGCTTTGGCTTCGGCCGCGGCTGTTCGTGCAGCGGGTGCGGGTGTGGCCTGCTCCTGGTGATCATCTTCATCATCCTGTTCGTGGCCACCTGTACGGGCACCGACTGGACGCGGCTATGGTAGACGCGTGAACGCCCAGCCGAAGCCGTTTCCTCCAGTTGCTCATGCACCGGTCGGCGCACAACGCGCGCTGAAAATGGGCGGCGCTTACGTGCCAGGCATCTTGCAGAGTGCCTGGCACGTGACGGCGATTTTCAGGTTAGCGTTCATCCGATCGTGACGTGCACCTTGTGCCATCCGCTGGCGCCGTCGGGATGCGGAGGCGCCGGCTGCGGCGTCTGCTCTTCGCCGTTCCCGTCCACCGCGCGCACCGCGATCGTGTGGTCGCCCGGCGGCGGATTGTGCCAGTCGTAGCGCCAGCGCACCCACGTCAGATGGCTGAGCGGCCGGTCGAGGACGGCCGGCCGAAACTCGCCGCCGTCTATCTGCACCTCGACCGCCTGGATGCCCCGCCAGCCGGCGAACGCGATGCCGCCGATCCGGGCGACGCCGTCCTGGACACGAATGGCGCCGGCGCCGTCAATCACCGATGTGGTCTTTACGATCGCCTCTTTGTCCCAGCCCAGCCGCACCCAGTAGCCGGTGTGCGGCTCGGCGACCAGCTCCAGACGGGTCAACCACTTCGGCCCTTTCATCCCGTAGTGGTTGGGGTTGTAGACGCGCAGCGGATAGCCGTGTTCGGGTTGCAGGATGCGGCCGTCCATGCCGTAGACCAGCAGGGTGTCTTCGTGCATGGCCTTGTCGAACGGCATGGATTCGCTGTAGCGATCGGCCGCGTACATGACCACTTCGGCCACGTCGCCCTGCGGCCGCGCCAGCCGCAGCACATCGGCCATGCGCGCCGCGCTGAAGAGGGTGGTGCCGATCAGCCGGCCGCCGACTTCGTTTGAGATGCATTCCAGCGTGCCGTAGATGTCCACGCGCGGCAGCGCCAGCAGCTCCTCAAACGTGAGCGCCAGAGGCCGTTCTACCAGCCCCTTCACTTCCAGCCGCCAGCGGGCCAGATCAATGCGCGGATACTCTGCGCCGATGTTGACGACAAAGAAATCGAGCAGGGGGGTGATGTTCGGCCGCGTGCGGGCCGCGGGCACGAAGTCCGATGGCGCCGGCCCCGGCGTCGCCGCGGGCGGGGCAAGGACGGGCGTCGAGGAGGCCGGCGCGGCCGCGGTGGAGGTGGACGCAGGGGACGCTGGCGTCGCGGCGGCCGCGGCCAGGTCGGCGGTGGCCGGCGTTGCCGTCAACGACGGAGGCGCGGCCGGAAGATCGGCCAGGGGCGCGGCCGGCGGCATCGGCCGCCAGCGCCGCCCCAACCCAAAGCCGCCGGCCGCCAGGCCGAGGGCCGCAGTTGCAAAGCCGACCATAAACCGGCGGCGGGGCATTGTCGCTTTCGACGGATCGGCAAGTGAGCCGCCTTCCCCGATCCGCTCCGTGGCCCAGACGACCGCCGACGCCCAGGCCGCGTAACTCGCCAGCAAAGCGGCCCACGGAGCCGGCCCCATCGGCAGGTCGGGGCCGACGGTCGTCCGCACCGCGGCGGTCAGGAGAAACGCGCCGGCCGCCAGCCCGGCCGCTCTGGCCCAGGCCGCCAGGCGCGTGCGCAAGGCGGCGGCCAGCGCGGTCAGGCCGCCGCCCGCCAGGATGACGATGAGCGCGCCGATCCAGCGCAGGATGGGCCGCGCCCATTCGCCCAGGCGCTCGATGCCGGCCGTGGCCACGGCGCCCGGCGCCAGCCGGATGATCAGGTCGGTGACGACGAAGGCCGGGAAGGGGACCTCCGGCACGATCTGGTGCGCGGCAAAGAGGCATCCGAGCAGGCCCGCGGTGGCGAGCGCTCCTATTCCGGCAGCGGTTGCATGCATTCCACGTGCGGACATCGCGCACCCGTTCAATCCGGCAACAGCAGCAATTGCCCCAGGTCGCGCGCCGAGCGCACGGCCTGGCCGTTGTGATGGTTGTTGAAATAGACCAGGGTGAGCGGCGCCGCGCGGTCGAGCTGGCGCAGCCTGGGCACCCACTCGCGCAGTTCGTCCAGGGAATAGGCATAGTCGTAACGTTGCCACGCTTCCTGATGGTCGTACCAGCGGGCCGCGTTGCGGCCGTGAAAGCGCACATACGCCACAGGCCCCGTGGCGACCGCGACCGGCGGCATCAGGCCCGGCAGGCGCGGCTCGTCCACGCTGCAGAAGCCCAGGTTCAGGCCGCGCAGAAGCTCGAAGGTGCTCTCGCGCACCCATGCCGCGTCGCGGAATTCGACCACCACGGGCAGGTCGGCCAGACCGTCGCGCAGCCGGCCCAGGTAAGCGCGATTCGCCGGATCGGGGTGAAACGAGTAGGGGAATTGCGCCAGTACGCAGGCCAGCCGTTGCGCCTCGACCAGCGGATGCACCGCGGCGACGAACGCGGCGAAGTCCGGCTGCTCGCGTTCATGGGTCAACCCCTGGAACGCCTTCACCGAGAAGAGGAAGTCGTCGGGCGTGCGGCGAATCCACCCTTCTACCGTGCGACGGTCGGGGAGACGGTAATAGGTCATGTTGATCTCGACGGTCGGGAATTCGGCCGCGTAGAACGCCAGATGTTCCCGCGCCGGCAGATGGGGGGGATAGACCGGCCCCACCCAATCGGGATAGGAGAAGCCCGAAGTACCGATCTTGATCATCTCTCCTCCGATCTTCGCCCTTACAAGATTCCGTGGTACAATGGCGCCGCATTGTGATTATACCGCAGGAGGGCTCGGATGCGAATTTATTTCTTGCGCCATGGCGAAGCGAGTTGGCCCGATTGGCGGGGCTCCGACTCGGAGCGCCCCCTCACCGAAAAGGGCATCAAAGAGATGGAGGTCGTGGCGGAGGGGATCGCCCGGCTGCGACCCGATGCGCTCGTGTTGACCAGTCCGTTGCGTCGCGCCGCGCAGACGGCGGAGATCCTCGGCCGGGCGCTGGCCGCGGCGGCCGCGGTGGAGCCGCGCTTGGCGCCCGGCTTCGACCTTCCCCAGTTGCGAGCCCTCATCGAACAGCACCCCGGCCGCGATCTGCTGCTGGTGGGGCACGAGCCCGATTTCTCGCACGTCATCGCCGCGTTGACCGGCGGCCGCGTCAGGATGGCGAAGGCCGGCTTTGCCTGTGTCGAGCTGTCTCCGGGGCCCGATCTGGCCGGCGAGCTGCAATGGCTGGTGCCGCCCAAGGTGTTCAAGGCCGCCTGATTGCAAGAGAGGGAGGTGGGGCGATGCAACTTCTGATCGCCATCGTGCAGGCCGAAGATGCCGATGTGCTCGGAGAGCAACTGATCAAGAAAGGGTTCCGCTTCACGCGGCTCAACTCGGTGGGCAGCTTCCTGGCGCGCGGCAACGCCACGATGCTGGTGGGCGTGGAGGACGACCAGGTGGAGTCGGTGCTGGAGGTCCTGCGCGCGACGTGCAAGACGCGGCAGGCGTTCCTGAACGCGCTGCCGCAGATCGAAGCGCCGCACGCTTCGCTGGCCGTGGTCATGCCGCTGGAGGTGACGATCGGCGGCGCGGTCGTCTTCATCGTGCCGGTGCGTCGGTTCGTGCGCCTGCGCGGAGGCTCGGCCCCGCCGGCCACCGACCGGACTTTCCCGTCGGCCTCGCGTCCCGTGCCCTCTCAAGTCGAGGGATCAGGAGAGCGGCCCGCCATGTCCGTGCTGATCGCCGTCTTGCAGAGCGAAGACGCCGGCGCCGTGGCCGACAAACTGATGGCGGCCGGCTATCGGGTCACGCGGCTGAACACGGCCGGCGGCTTCCTGCGCCGCGGCAACGTCACCCTGCTCGTCGGTGTGGAAGCCGAGAAGGTAGACGATGTGCTGGGGATCATTCAGGCGGGTTGCCGGCCGCGCGAGGCGGCGCGGCCGGTGGAAAGCGGCATGCCCTCCTACGCCGCAACCGTCTTCGTCCTGGAAGCTACGCAATTTCTGCGAGTATAGGAGCCAGACCGTGACAGAGAGCATCGAACAGAACGTCAACACATTCTCACGTCCTTCGGCCCTGCGCATCACCGACATGCGCATCGCGAACATCGTCGGCGCGCCGTTCCGCAGCACGATCATCCGCATTGACACGAATCAGGGGATCTCGGGCTACGGCGAGGTGCGCGATGGCGCCTCGGCCAGCTATGCGCTGCTCCTCAAGAGCCGCATCCTGGGCGAAAACCCATGCAACGTGGACAAGATCTTCCGCAAGATCAAGCAGTTCGGGCATCACGCGCGCCAGGCCGGCGGGGTGGCGGCGGTCGAGATGGCACTGATGGACCTGGCCGGCAAGGCCTACGGCGTGCCGGCCTATCAACTGGCGGGCGGCAAGTTCCGCGACCGGATCCTCTGCTATTGCGACACGCCCACCGTGCCCGATGGCACGGAAATGGGCCGGCGGCTGAAGGAGCGGATGGCGGCCGGCTACAAATTCCTGAAGATGGACGTGGGGATCGGGCTGTTGCGCGATGTGCCGGCCGCGCTGAGCGCGCCGCCCGGCATGTTGGAGACGACGCACGTCCAACACCCCTTCACCGGCATTCAGGTGACGGCCAAGGGGGTCGAGCATCTGGCGGAGTATGTGGCGGCCGTGCGCGAGGTGATCGGCTACGAGGTGCCGCTGGCGGCCGACCATTTCGGCCACATCGGCCTGGAATCGTGCATCCGGATCGGCCAGGCGCTCGATCGCTTCACGCTCGCCTGGTACGAGGACATGTTGCCGTGGCAGTACACCGATCAGTATGTGGCGCTGGCGCGCGCGGTGCGCACGCCGCTCTGTACCGGCGAGGACATCTACCTGAAGGAGGGCTTCAAGCCGTTGCTTGAGGCGCGGGCCGTCTCGATCATCCATCCCGATCTGGCCACTTCGGGCGGCATCCTGGAGACCAAGAAGATCGGCGACCTGGCGCAGGAGCACGGCGTGGCGATGGCCATGCACATGGCGGCTTCGCCCATCGCGACCCTCGCCAGCGTCCATTGCGCCGCGGCCACCGAGAACTTCCTGGTGCTGGAGAACCACGCCTGGGATGTGCCCTGGTGGGACGATCTGGTGACGGGCCTGCCGAAGCCGCTGGTGCAGGATGGCTACATCGCCGTGCCCGAGACGCCCGGCCTGGGCTTCGACGGCATCAACGAGGAGCTCTTCCGGGCGCATCTCAATCCCGCCGCGCCGATCTTCTTCGACACGCCGACCGACGCGTGGGACAACGAGCGCTCGTGGGACCGCCTGTGGAGTTGACGCGCGAATGAGGGTTTTGCCGGACCGGGAAACCGTCCGGCAAAACCCGCTGCTTTGAGGTTAATAGAGGAACATCGGCTTGCCCAGCATATCGGTCACCTTGGGCCGATAGTGCTCTTTGTCGTACATCTCATCCACATCTACCCGCTTGATGCCCGAGATCACCGTGTTGAGCGGCACGTGCGTGTACTTGCCGTCGCGCAGCGCCACCATGCGCCCCGAACGCCCCTTGGAGATCAGGTCGGTGGCCAGATTGGCGTAAGCCAGGGCAACCATGCGATCGAGCGAGTCGGGTGCGCCGGAGCGCATCAGGTAGCCGAGCTGCTGGTAGATGTACTCCTCGCCCGTGATCCGCTTGAGATCCTCGCCCACCTGCGCGCCGATCCCGCCCAGCTTGCGGTGGCCATAGGCGTCCGGCTCGCCCCGTTCCATCGCGCTGCCGCCGATCGGCACCGCGCCCTCGGAGACCGCCAGGATCGCGTAGTTGCTCGGATTGGCGCGCTTGTCTTCCAGCAGCAGGCCGGCCAGGCGCTCGATGTCGTAGGGCACTTCGGGGATGACCGCGCGATCCACGTTGGCCAGATACGCGGAGAAGAGCGTCGTTTCGCCGGAATTGCGGCCGAACAGCTCGACGACCGCGATCCGCTCGTGGGAGCCGGTGGGGGTGCGCAGCGCGGTGATGAAGTCCACGCTGCGGGTGATGGCGGTGCTGAAGCCGATGCAATAATCCGTGCCGTAGACGTCGTTGTCCATCGTCTTGGGAATGCCGACGATCGGGATGCCTTCCTGGTGCAATCGGGCCGCGTAGCTCAACGTGTCGTCTCCGCCGATGGCGATCAGTCCGTCTATCTTCAGATATTCGAGCACGCGCAACACGTGCGGAGTGAGATCGGCGGTCGGTTCGGCGCCGGGTTCGGCCGGCGCGGCGAAGACGGCCGAATCCCGCAAGAAGGCCGGCAGCTCCCTGGCGCGCACGGCCGAGGGCTGGATGCGCGAGGTGTGCAGGAAGGTGCCGCCGGAGCGGTCTATCTTGCGCACCACGGCCTTGTTCAGGCGCATCACCCAGCGCCAGTCTTCCGAGGGATCGTCGGGGTTGATGTTGAGCGGCCCGGCCCAGCCGCGGCGGAACCCCAGCACCTCGTAGCCTTCGTCCACGGCCCGGTCTACCGCGGCCTTGATGCAGGGGTTCAAGCCCGGCACATCGCCGCCGCCGGTCAAAATGCCGAGCGTTCTGATGGGTGTCATGTCGGCCTCCTCAGGATCTCTTTGGTCTTGTCACAACTGTGCAAAGGGGATTATACCGGGCGCCGCAACGGAATGCAAGGTACGACTCGTTTGACTTCGCTGCCGATCTGGCCTACAATCTGCTCTGTTGCGGAAAGTCCTTGGGGTGCCATGTCTGCTCGAATCCGCTTTTCTCTGAGCCTCTGTGCTCTATGTTTGACCGTGCTGACGGCCGGATGTCGGCCCGCGGCCGGCGAGTTGACCGTCTCGGCCGCGGCCGATCTGACGTATGCCTTTCAGGAGATCGCGGCGCAGTTCGAGGCCGCGACCGGCCAACGGGTGGCCTTCAACTTCGGCTCGACCGGCCAGCTCGCCCAGCAGATCGAGCAGGGCGCGCCGGTGGACCTGTTCGCGGCGGCCAACATCAGCTTTGTGGAAGACCTGGCGGCCAGGGGGCTGGTGTTGCCCGATACGGTGCAACTCTACGCCCGCGGCCGCATCGTGCTGTGGACGCGCGCGGATAGCGGGTTGCGCCTGGAGCGGCCGGAAGACTTGCTTCGGCCCGAGGTGCGGCGCATCGCCATCGCCAATCCCGATCATGCGCCCTACGGCGTGGCCGCGCGCCAGGCACTCCAGACGGCCGGCGTGTGGGATGCGGTGCAACCCAAGCTCGTGTTGGGCGAGAATGTGCGCCAGACGCTGCAATACGCGGAGACGGGCAACGTGGACGTGGCGATCGTGGCGCTTTCCCTCAGCGTGCCCGCGGCCGCCGGGTCGGCCGTCGCGGGGCGCTGGACGTTGATCCCCCAGGAGCTGCACGCGCCGATCGATCAGGCGCTGGCGGTGGTGAAGGGCTCGCGCAGAGAGGCCGCCGCGCGCGCGTTCGCTGCGTTCATCAACGGGCCACAAGGTCGGCCCATCATGCGCAAATACGGCTTCATCCTGCCCGGCGAGGAGCCGATCCGCTAGCGGGGACGATCCGATGAGCTGGCATCCTCTCCTCCTCTCGCTTCAGGTCACCGCCGCGGCGACCGCGCTGATGCTGGCGGTCGGCTTGCCGCTGGCGCTGCTGCTGGCGCGGCGACGCTTTCGCGGGGCCACGTTGGTCGAGGCGCTGGTCAACCTGCCGCTGGTGTTGCCGCCCACGGTGGTGGGCTATTACCTGCTCCTGGCGTTGGGCCGCGGCAGTCCGGTCGTCGAGCTGCTCGGCTGGCGCGTGCTTTTCACGTGGGTGGCCGCGGCCATCGCCTCGGCCGTCGTGGGCTTGCCGCTGCTCGTGCAATCGGCGCGCGCGGCGATTGCAGGGGTGGACCCCGCGCTGGAGAACGCCGCGCGCACCCTGGGCTCGTCGGAGCCGGCGGTGTTGTGGCGGGTGACCCTGCCGCTGGCGCGCCGCGGCATCCTGGCCGGCCTGGTGCTGGCGGCCGCGCGGGCCCTGGGCGAGTTCGGCGCGACCTTGATGGTGGCCGGCAATATCCCCGGCCGCACGCAGACGCTGCCGCTGGCCATCTACGACGCGGTGCAAAACCGGGATTATGCCGCGGCCAATCGGATGGTGCTCCTGATGACGGCATTGGCGTTCCTCAGCCTGTGGGCGGTGCGGCAGTTCGAGCGCCCGCGGCGGCCCGCCTCGGCCCGCGTCTCTCCGGGCGAGGAGCAGAGACGGACATGACGACCTCCGGGCAGGAATCCGTGTCCCCGCGGCTGATGGCCGATTTCATGTTACAGCGCGAGGGCTTTCGGCTGCACGTCCAACTGGCGGTCGGCGTCGAGGTGCTGGTGCTGTTCGGGCCGTCGGGCTCGGGCAAGACGACCACCCTCAACGCAATCGCCGGGCTGATCACGCCGGAGCGCGGCCAGATCGTCCTGGATGGCCGCATCCTCTTTC
Source organism: Anaerolineae bacterium (assembly GCA_034434235.1). Taxonomy (GTDB): domain Bacteria; phylum Chloroflexota; class Anaerolineae; order CG2-30-64-16; family CG2-30-64-16; genus CAKZKT01. Next base: position 6,722 of record DAOTZV010000174.1, on the reverse strand, counting down.
GCCGGGACGGCGGCTCGCCGATCAACGTGCCGGCGCGGCAGCGGCGCATCGGCTACGTCTTTCAGCATTATGCGCTCTTTCCCCATTTGACCGCCCTGCAGAACGTGGCGTTTCCCCTGCGCGGCGCCGCCGGGCAGGCGCAGGCGCGCGCGTTGTTGGAGCGCATGAACCTGGCGCACCTGGCCGACCGTTATCCGCATGAGCTGTCGGGTGGCCAGCAGCAGCGGGTGGCCATCGCTCGCGCCCTGGCCGCGCGGCCGGCCGTGCTCCTGCTGGACGAGCCGTTCTCGGCCCTGGATGCCGGCATGCGGCAACATCTGCAAATCGAGCTGGCCGCCTGGCAACAGGAACTGGGCCTGGCGGTGATCTATGTTACCCATCGGCTGGAGGACGCGTTCGCGCTGGGACAGCGGCTGGCGGTGATGCGCGACGGCCGCGTGGAGCAGGTGGGCCCCATCGAGCAGGTGTTCCGCTATCCGGCCAGTGCGCAGGTGGCGCAGGCGATGGGCATCCCGAACATCTTCCGCGCCCGGGTAATCGCCGCCCGGGCCGATGGCCTGGTGCTGGACTGGGACGGCCTGGAGCTGATCGCCGGGCCGCAAGACATCGCAGCCGGCACGATCGTGACCGCTTATGTGCGGCCGGAAGATGTCAAGGTGCTCTATCCCGACCGGCCGCTGGTGGATGCCATCCGCTATAATCAGGCGGCCGGCCAGATCGTCGCCGGCCGCCTGGTGCCGGGCGGCCGCGTCCTGCGCGTCCGCCTGAGCAACGGCCACGAGATCGAGGTCCATCACGGTCCCTACACCTATGCCCGGCTCAACCTTCAGGTGGGGGATGTCGTGCAGCTTTCTTTGCGCCGCGAGGCGTTGGTGGTATTTGCCAGGTCATGAAAGAAATTTCCATGGCGTCGGGCGTTCGGGCGCCCTGCCGCGATCCTCAAATCCGATCGGAGCAACCATGAAGATCAACACCGTCAAACAGCGTCTGCTCGCCGGCCGGCCGGCGATCGGCATCGTGTCGAGCCTCGGCTCGGCCGTGGTGGCGGGCTTTCTGGCCCGCGCGGGATTCGACTTCGTGCTGGTGGACAATCAGCACGGCAACTGGGACGACACGACCTCGTTGCACGCGTTCCAGGCGATCACGCTGGAGGGAAGCGCGCCTTTTACGCGCGTGCGCAAAAACGATTTCTATGCCATCGGCCGCATGCTCGACCGCGGCGCGCTGGGGATCGTTGTGCCGATGGTCAACTCGGCCGCGGAGGCCGGAGCGGCCGCCTATGCTATGCGCTATCCGCCGGCCGGCGGCCGCTCCTACGGCTTCACGCTGGCGGAGTATCACGGGAGCGGCTACGGGAGCTGGATAGACGAGCAGGTCTACCTCGCCGTGCAGATCGAGACGGCCGAGGCCGTGGCGCGCGCCGAAGAGATCCTGGCCGTGGAGGGGGTGGACGGCTGTTGGATCGGCCCGACCGACCTGGCCGCATCGCTGGGCACGCAACGCGGCTCCGAACAGCATTCGGCCGCCATCCTGCGCGTGTTGGATGCCTGCCGGAAGGTCGGCAAGGTGCCGGGCATCCACACCTACAGCGTGGCCGAGGCGCGGCGTTGGCTGGAGGCCGGCTTCCGCTTCGTCACGATCGGCGCGGAGACCGGCCTGCTGCTGGAAGGGGGCCGGCAGGCGCGAGAAGGATTAGGGATTAGGGATTAGGAACTGGAGGGTGCGGGGGTAGGTGGCGCGAAAGGTGGTGCCGGTGGTGGGCGAGCTGTCAAAGGTGATCCTGCCGCCGAGATAGCGTTCGGTCAACAGCTTCATGCTATAGGTGCCCAGGCCGCGGCCCCGGCCCTTGGTCGAAAACGAGCGCTGGAACACCTGGAGCTGCACATCGCGCGGCATGGCCGTGGGGTTGTGCACCCAAAACTCGATCTCGTCCCCCTCCAGCCGATATCCGAGCGTGACCGTGCCGCCTGCCGGGGTGGCCTCCAGCGCGTTCTTCAGCATGTTGCCCAATACGCGGCGCAACAGGGTCGGATCGCTGACGATGATGGCCGGCCCAGGGGGCAGCGCAAGCTGGACGGCGCGGCCCTGCGCCACCTGGTGCTGGCGATAGCTTTCGACTAGCGTGCGCAGGAGCGCCTGCGCGTCGACGGCCTCCGGCTGGACGACCAGCTCGTGGTTCTCGGCGCTGAGCAGATCGCGCTGTGCTTTGATCTCTTCGATGAGCTGTTCGGTCATCGTGTTCAGCAGCTCGGGCAGGTCTTGCAGCTCCGAGGGCTTCATCTCCTGGATGATCTGGGCCGCGGTGCTGATCGCGCCGGCGATGTTGAGCACGTCGTGGAAGAAGATGCGCTCCAGGACTTGACGCCGCTTTTCGTCCCGGATGTCCTGGACGGTGAAGATCGTCAGCTCCTCGCCGTCCATTCGATAGGGCGTGGCCCACACGCGCAGATCGAGCGCATCGTTCGAGTCCCGCACCAGGATCCGGCATTCCTGCACGTCGGATTGGCCGCGCTGACTGGCCAGGATGGCGCGCACCGCGCCGCACGTGCTGCAGAAGGCCGTGGTGCCGCATCCTCCTTCGCGCTCAAAGGCGTGAACGCAATTCAGCGCTTCGCCGGGGCGCAAGCCGAGCAACTGCGTCATCTGGCGGCCGGTCAGGGTGAGGGCGCTCCGATTGGCAAAGACGATCTGGCGCTGCCGATTGAGCGCAATCACGATATCGGGCACGGCATCCAGGATCGCCTGCAGATCTGGACAGAGGGCCAGGAAGCGTTCGGCCTGCGCGGCCGTCTCCTCGGGTCGGGCGCGCCCGGCGGGCGCGAACTCCGTGGGCAAAGGTTCCGGCACAGTTGCAATCGAGTTATCGTTGCCTGGCGTCATGATCGTCATCTCCTTCGGAGGTTTCATTCTCGTGACTGATAGATCGGCCGCGCGGGGCGGCACCTTTCGCGCGTTGCGCCATCGCAACTATCGCCTCTGGTTCTTCGGCCAGGGCATCTCCCTCATCGGCACCTGGATGCAAACCATGGCCCAACAGTTGCTCGTCTACCGGCTCAGCGGTTCGGCCGCCGCGCTGGGGATGATCAACTTCATGGGCCTGATCCCCCTGTTGCCGCTGGCGCTGTGGGGCGGCTCCCTCTCCGACCGTTTGCCCAAGCGCACGGTAATCCTGGGCACGCAAACCGGCATGCTCCTCCAGGCGCTGCTCCTGGCCGGGCTCACGCTCAGCGGCGCCGTGCGCGTGTGGCACGTCTACGCGCTGGCGTTTCTCCTCGGCGCGTTGCAGGCCGTGGATCTGCCGGCCCGCCAGGCCTTCACGGTGGACATGGTCGAGGGCAAGGAGGACCTGACCAACGCCATCGGCCTGAACTCGGCGCTCTTCAACGGCGCCCGCGCACTCGGCCCGGCCCTCTCCGGCCTGGTCGTGGCCGCCACGGGCGAAGGACTGGCGTTCCTGATCAACGCGCTCACCTTCGTCGCGGTGATCGGCAGCCTGCTGCTGATGCGCAACCTGCCGCGCTCATCGGCGCCGGCCACCGTGGGCCTGGCCCGCCACATGGCCGAGGGGATCGGCTATGTGGCCAGACAACAGACGCTCCTGGTGCTGATGAGCCTGGTGGCGGTCAGCTCTTTCCTCTCCATGCCCTACAGCACGCTGATGCCCGTCTTCGCCAACGATGTGTTGCGCCAGAGCGCCGGGCCCGTCGTGCAGATGTTGTGCTATGGCCCCTGGCCGTTCCTGCGCTGTCAGACGCCCGAGGCGCTGCCGCTGGGCATGCTCTTGACGATGGTGGGCATCGGCGCGCTGATCGGCGCGCTGATCATCGCCTCGCTCCCCGATAACGCTCGGCGGGGCCGCATCTTGACCGCCGGCAATCTGATCTTTCCGGCCGCGCTGATCGTCTTCTCGCTCTCGCGGTCGTTCGTGCTGTCTCTGGCATGTCTGGCAGTGGTGGGCTTCAGCTTCGTCTCGCAAAACGCGCTGGCGAACACCCTCATCCAGGTCTCCACCCCCGATTCGATGCGCGGCCGCGTGATGAGCCTCTATTCGCTCACCACCCAGAGCATGATGCGGCTGGGCGGCCTGCAAGCCGGCATCGTGGCCGACCGCATCGGCGCGCCGCTGGCGATCGGCCTGGGCGCAACGCTCTCGCTGGCCTACGGCGCGTTCGTCGCGGTCCGTTTCCCGCGCGTTCGGCAGATGCGCTGATCCCAACCCGCAAATCTCGCTTCACGTGCCAGGCACCCCCTCAGGTGCCTGGCACGTGAGACACGCCCTTCTGCGTTCACACCCGCGGCCCGATGACGTTGATCGCGAACTCCTTCGCGCCCCACACCTCGGCGGCCGTCTGCTTGCCGTTGGCCACCGCGACGATCTCATCGAAGATGCGTCGGCCGACGCGGCCGAGCGGCTCGCCGGCTTCCACGATCGTCCCGGCATCCAGGTCCATGTCGTCGGACAGGCGGCGATACATGGCGCTGTTCGTGGCGACCTTGATCACCGGCGCGATGGGACAACCCGCGGGCGAGCCGCGACCGGTGGTGAAGACGACGATCTGCGCGCCGCCGGCCACCATCGCGGTCACCGACTCCGGATCGTTGCCGGGCGTGTCCATCACCACCAGGCCGCGACGGGTGGGCCGGTGCGCATAGGGGATGGCTTCCTGGACGACCGTGCTGCCGCCCTTGGCGATCGCGCCGAGCGACTTCTCTTCGATCGTGGTCAGTCCGCCCGCGATGTTGCCGGGCGTGGGCTGGCCCCCGCGCATGTCCACTCCCATGCGGCCGGCCTCGGCCTCGCGGCCGCGCGTGAATGCGACGATCCGCTCGCCGACCTCCTGGTTGACGGCGCGGGCCGCCAGCACGTGCTCCGCGCCGATGAATTCGGTCGTCTCCGACAGGATGACCGTCCCTCCGGCCGCGACGAGCAGGTCGCTCGCCACGCCGACGGCCGGGTTGGCCGTGATGCCCGACCAGCCGTCCGATCCGCCGCACTCCAGCCCGACGATCAGCTCGGCGAGGGGGATCGGTTCGCGCCGGGCGCGCTGCAGGTCCTGGAGCAGCTCCCGCGCGATGCCCAGCGCCCTGGCATACGTGGCGCGCGTGCCGCCCTCCTCCTGGATCGTCAGGCGCACGACGGCAAGGCCCATGCCCGCCAGCTTTTCGCCCATTTCCACCGTGGGCATCGTCTCGCATCCCAGGCCGATCAGGAGCGCCGCGCCGACATTCGGGTGGCCGGCGAACTCCTCCAGGACGCGGCGCGATTGCGCCAGGTCATCCCCCAGTTGCGAGCAGCCCCACGCATGGGAGAGCGCGACGACCTCGGGCAGGGTTTGGCCGATGCGGTCCACGACGCTGTTGGCGCAATGGACCGTGGACATGACCAGGAGGTGATTGCGCACCCCCGCCCGGCCGTCCCTGCGCCGATAGCCCATGAAGTGGGCGACGGCCGGCGCGTCCACGTGGGCGGTCTTCAGCTTGAACGGTGCGGCCGGGCCGACCGCTGGCGGCTCGCCGGCGGCCGCGCCCCAATCCCCGCGGCCGCGCAGGCTTTCGATGTTGTGGACGTGGACGTGCTCGCCGGCCGCGATGTCGGCGACGGCCCGGCCGATCGGCTGGCCGTACTTGATGACGATCTCTCCGCGGCCGATGGCGCGCCGCGCCAGCTTGTGGCCGAAGGGGATCGCCTGGATCACCGGGATCGCCTCATCGGCCACCTGGACCGTCTGGCCGGCGGCCAGGTCGACGGCCGCGACTGCGACGTTGTCGGCGGGATGCATCAGCAGAGCGTGCACGGTCTTCTCTCCGGTGATGGCAGATCACGCGGCCGGCGCGGGGACGACCCCGGCCTCGGCCAGGCGGCGCCTGGCTTCCGCGTACACCTCAGGCGAAAGCGGGCCGCGTGCGATGGCCTGGACGTTCTCGGCCAGATGTTCCGGGTGAAGCGTGCCCACGATGATCGTGTGCGCGTGAGGATGCGTCAGCGTATAGCGCAACATGAACGCCGTGCGCGATTCGCCCGGCTCGCGCAACTCGTCGAGCTGCGCGGCCTCGAACTTCGCCCAGCGTTCGGCCCGGCCCAGTCCTGCGCCGGGCTCGCCCTTCGCCACGCCCCCGCGCACGATCACGCCGCTGCCGGCCTTGCCGACTGCGGCGATCCAGTCTTCGTGATCCCGTTCGAGCGCCGAGTAGGGGATCTGGAACGTGTCGAAGACGCCCCAGCTCAGGTAGATGGGCAGATGGGGCAGGGTGGTGGAGACGCCGATGAAGCGCGCCTTGCCCTGCTGGCGCATCTCGCGCAGCACATCCACCAGGCCGGCCTGTTCGCAGACGTCGGCCGGCGGGTTGTGGAGCTGGATGATGTCCACGTAGTCGGTCTTCAGGCGGGCCAGGCTCTCGTGGAGGCCGCGGAAGAGGTTCTCGCGCGTCCAGATGTGCGGCGTGTCGTCCGTGTGCTCATCGCGGCGGGTGACGTGACAGCCGCACTTGGTCGCCAGGAAGAACTCATGGCGACGGCCCGCAAGGTACTTGCCGATGAACTCCTCGCTGCGGCCGTAGTCGTTCGATGTGTCAATGAAGTTGATGCCGGCGTCGAGCACGGCGTTCAGGATCGTGCGGGCCTGCTCGTCGGTGACGGGACGGCCGCCCCAGATGCGCGGGCCGCGGATTTCCATCGCGCCGTAGCCCAGCCGGGTGACGGCCAGGCCCGTGCGGCCCAGGAT
>DAOTZV010000173.1:0-6660 GCA_034434235.1 Anaerolineae bacterium | reverse complement strand
TGGCCCTGATGGGGAGCGTCGGCCTGCTCCTCTTCCGCCTGGCGCGCGAGGGCCCGCGCGAAGACCGGCCCGCGCTGCGCCTGATGCTGGTCGGGGTGGGGTTGACGTTCGAGCTCGGCGCGCTGCTGTGGGTGGTGCCCGGCCTGGCGAACTCCACTGCGGCCGGCCAGCTCGCCATCAACGTGATGACGCTCGCCATCGCGCTGCTGCCGATCTTCTACGTCTATGCCCTCTACAAGCGCCAGATGGGGCCGATGGAGTTCCGCGCCAACCGCATCCTGAGCAACCTGGCGTTCTTTGCGATCTACATCACGACCTTCCTGTTCGTCTTCGTGCTCGGCACGCGCTGGGTCTTCTTCAGCAGCGAGGCGCTGGCGTTTGCGCTCTTCACGTCGGTGGCCTTCTTGACGATGGCCCTGGCACTGCGAGATCCGTTCCAACGCCTGCTGGATCGCCTGGCCTACGGCACCGTCCACAACCCCAACGATATCCTGCGCGCCTTTGCCAACGAGATCCCGCGGGCGCTGAACCGCCAGGCGTTGGTCAAACTTCTTGCCCGAGAGGTGATGCCCAGCCTCCTGGTGCGCCAATGGGCGCTCTATCGGGTGGGCAAAGACGAAGTGGCGCTGCTTCACGCGCACAACGTGGAGCTGCCCGCCGACGCCGAGGCCGGCGCCGCCGTGCAGGAGCTGTTGGTGCAATCGGGCCGCTACCGGCCGCCCAACGACGAAGACCGCTCGGCCTTCGCCTGGGTGCGCCTGCCGCTCGCCGTCGAAGTGGGCGGCCGACGCATCGGCGCATGGCTGTTGGGCGGCCGCGATCCCGACGACTTCTACCCGAAGCCGGATGTGGATCTCCTGGTCACGCTCGCCGGCCAGGTAGGAGTCGCGTTGGACAACGCCAGGTTGTTCGAGAACCTCCAAAACCGCGCGGCCGAGCTGGAGCAGGCCTACAACGAGCTGCAGGAGCTGGACAAGATGAAGGACGAGTTCGTCCAGCGCATCTCGCACGAGCTCCGCACGCCGCTGACCGTCATAAGCTGGTATGCAAGCCTGCTCCTCAAGGGGGCCATGGGCGAGCTGACGCCCGAACAGCGGGACGCCATCCAGACCATCGCCGGCCGTACCGAAGAAGTGATCGGCCTGGCCAATGCCGCCATCGCCATCCGGCAGAGCGAGCTGAAAGACCTGGAACGGGAGCCGGTGAACCTGGCGGCGCTGGCGCAGGCGGAGATTCAGGCGGCCAGGGCCATGAGCGAAAAACGCTACCCCGATGTCGCCTACGAGTTCGCGCTGGAAGTGGCCGACGACACGCCCCCGGTGTGGGGCAACCGGCAGTGGCTTTCTCAGGTCTTCGCCAATCTGCTGGACAATGCCGTGAAGTTCAGCCCGAACGGCGGCAAGATCACCGTCGCGATCCGGCCGGTGTCCTTCCGCTTCCGGGGATCGCCTGAGGATGACTTGCCCCAACCCGCGGTGCAGGCGAGCGTCGCCGATCAGGGGATCGGCATCCCGGCCGACCAAATCGAACGCATCTGGGAGCGCTTCTTCCAGGTGGATGGAACGCTCCAGCGGCGCTTCGGGGGCATGGGACTCGGCCTGGCCATCGTCCGCAACATCATCGAGGCGCACGGCGGCACGGTGTGGGCCGAAAGCACGGTCGGCGTGGGCTCCACGTTTCACTTCGTCCTGCCAACTATGGGAAACGAAGGCTGAAGATGTCAACGCAAGGTCCACGCCTCACCTGGCATCTGCATACCCTGCACCTGCGCAACCCGTTCCGCCTCTCCTACGGCGTCAGCGAGACGCGGCGCGCGTACTGGATCCGCCTGGCCGACGACGAAGGGTGGGGCGAAGCGGCCATTCCGCCCTACTACGGCATCGCGGACGAGGCCATGATCGCGACCTGGGCCGCCGCGGCCCGCCGAACGGAGCCGTTCCCCGACGATCCCGCGGCCATAGCCGCCTGGGTCGGCACGGAAGGACCGGCGCCGGCCCGCTGTGCGCTCGACCTGGCGCTGCACGACCGCATCGCGCGCAGGCGAGGGGTGCCGCTCCACGAGCTACTGGCGTTGCCCCGGCCCCCGGCCCTGCCCACGTCGTTCACCATCGCCATCGCCGACCCGGAAGAGATGGCCCGCCTGGCGCTGGAAGCCGCTTCCTGCCCGATCCTGAAGATCAAGCTCGGCTCCGAAGACGACGCGGCGCGGCTGGCCGCCGTGCGCGCGGCCCGACCCGACGCCATCTTGCGCGTGGATGCGAACGCCGGCTGGACGGCCGAAGAGGCCGTGGCGCGGCTTCGCCGGCTCGAACGCTACGGCCTGGAGATGATCGAGCAGCCGGTGGCCCGGCACGACATCGCCGGCATGGGCTACGTGCAGGCGCATACCGACCTGCCGGTCGTGGCGGACGAATCGGTGCAATCGCTCGAGGATGTCGAGGCGCTCGCCGCGGCCGGCGTGCGCGGCATCAACCTCAAGCTCCAGAAGGTGGGCGGCCTGGGGCCGGGCCTCCACCTCCTGCGCCGGGCGCGCGAGCTCGGCCTGCGCGTGTTGCTCGGCTGCATGATCGAGACCTCGCTGGGCGTCACGGCCATGGCCCATCTGGCCGGCCTGGCCGACTGGCTCGACCTCGACGCACCGCTCTTGATCGCCGACGACCCGTTCGACGGCATCCGCTACGGCCCCGGCCTGCGCGTTCATCTGCCCGATCGGCCCGGCATCGGCGCGACGAGAAGCCACCTCTCCCCCGACCCCTCCCCTGCGAGGGGAGGGGCAAAATAGGGGAACTCCCCCTTCCCTCGCAGGGAAGGGGGCCGGGGGGTTAGGTCAATCTGTCCCCAGTCGCCTGATGCCGTCCAGCAGCTTTTCCCGCACCTCGTCGGGGATGCGCCGGACGCAACCGTGGCGATCCACCGACACATGTTTCGTCGCACCGGTCACCAGCAACGCGTCATCGGCCGCGCGGCGGATCTCGTAGCTGAAGGCCATGCCCCGACTCCCCAACGCCTCCAGCCGCGTCCGCACGACCACCTCGTCGTCGTAGACGGCCGGCCGATGATAGCGCGCCTGCACCTCGGTCACCGCGAGCGATAGGCCCTCGCGCTCCAGCCGCGCATACGGATAGCCGATGGCGCGCGTGAACGCGCTGCGCCCTTCCTCGAACCAGGTGATGTAAACCGCGTGATGGACCACCCCCATCTGATCGGTTTCATAAAAGCGGACGCGAAAACGGGTCTCCGCTGTGGGCCGTACTTCGCTTCGATCTGGCATCTGTGCCATCTCCCCTCAACAGGCTATGCGCTCCCGACTATACCACCGGAGCCGCAATTTGCGCAACCGGCCACCCCTGGCTACACTACACGACGATGGAAAAGCGAGCGCAACCGTGATGCGCTCCGACAACAATCATGACCGGAGTCATGCTTTGAGAGACGCGATCCGCAAAGTCCAACAGTTCCACGAGGCCTTCGGCGTGCCGGTGGCCCCCCGCCCCACGGCCGACCTGCCGGCCGACGTGCGCACTTTACGCGTCCGTCTGCTGGCGGAAGAGCTGGCCGAATACGAAGCCGCGGCCGCCGCGGGCGACCTCGTCGCGGTGGCCGATGCGCTCACCGACCTGGCCTACGTCCTCTTCGGCACCTATCTGGCGCACGGCCTGCAAGACGTTGCCGAGGAGCTCTTCGCCGAGGTGCATCGCAGCAACATGAGCAAGCTCGACGAGAACGGCCAACCCATCCATCGCAGCGACGGCAAGGTGCTGAAGTCCTCCCTCTTCTCCGAGCCCGATCTGAAGACGATCCTCGAACGCTTCACCGGACTGCAGAGCGAGGAGGCGAGCTAATTGCCAAAACACGGCTTTCTGTGTACACTGAGAACACAGTCGTTATTTCCGAGATTTCCGAGGAGTTCACCGCATGAGCGACCGCAAGAAAGTCACGCTTCCCATGCTCTTCGACAAGATGGCGAAGGGCATCCCCCTGACGATGATCACCTGCTACGACTACCCGATGGCCTATCTGGTCGAACAGGCCGGCATCGACATCGTGCTGGTGGGCGATAGCCTGGGCATGACCATGCTCGGCTACGAATCCACCCTGCCCGTCACGATGGACGACATGATCCGCCATGCAGCGGCCGTGCGCCGGGGCACGCCCAATAGCTGGCTGATCGGCGACATGCCCTATATGAGCTACCAGCCCTCCGACGAGCTGGCCGTGCGCAACGCGGGCCGCTTCATGGCCGAGGCGGCCTGCGACGGCATCAAGCTGGAAGGCGGCCAGGAGATGTGCTCGCGCGTGCGCGCCATCGTCGCGGCCGGCATCCCGGTGATGGGCCACCTGGGATTGACCCCCCAGAGCGTCTCGTCCCTCGGCGGCTTCCGCCTGCAAGGCAAGACCGCCAAACAGGCCAAGAAGATCGTGGACGACGCACAGGCGCTCGAAGAGGCCGGCGCCATGGCGATCCTGCTCGAGCTCGTGCCCGACCAGGTGTGCGGCCTGATCACTGAACGGGCCAAGATCCCCATCATCAGCCTGGGCAGCGGGCCGCACGCACACGGCCAGCTCCTGATCTTCCACGACATGTTCGGCCTCTACCCGCGCTTCACGCCGAAGATGGCGAAGAAGTACGGCGACGCGGGCAAGGTGATCGGCGACGGCCTGAAGAAGTACGTCGAGGAGGTGACCAACCGGATCTTCCCCGAACCCGAACGCTATTTCGGGATCAAGGAAGAGGAGTACGCCGAACTGCGGCGATTGGTGGAGCAAGGACAGTAACCCACAACCAAAGCGGCGCTGAAGCGCCGCAATCCAAAGCGAACGTCTTCACAAGGAGGTGAAACGTGGCTACAAGAGAAGCTTTGCGCGCCAGATTGCGCATCCCTCACGATCGGCTCGACGCCATCAACCGCCTGCTGCTCGACCCGCACAGCCGTGTGGTCAACGACCTGTTGGACGTGGTGGCGAAATACGGCACGCCGGAAGAGATCAACCGCCAGGCGGCCGAGGCGCGGCGTCTCGATTACCTGATGTTGCGCCTGGCCGAGCATAACTGCCGCTATCTGGACGACATCGAATGGCTGATCCGCCAGCGAGATGCCGGCGCGTTCATCTCGGTGGCCGACTACCGGCGCCAGGTGTTGGGCCCGCGGGCCGACGAAATGGCCTTCCGCGATGACTTCGCGGTTACCCTGGAGATCAGCGCGGCGCAATACTTCCCCTGGCTGATCGAGGAGGCGAAGCAGGCCATCGCCAACCGCGAGCTGATGCCCGGCCGCTTCATCCGCGTGCGCAAGATGCGCGAGTCGGAGGCCGATTGCGGCGACCTGCTGGCGTTCGCCGCGGCCATGCAGGTGATGGGCGCGTCTTATGTCGAGACGCTCGACACCAAGGGCACCGACGGCTCGAACATCCACCTGGGCGGCCCGGCAACCCTCACCGGCTATTTCGGCGGCATCGGCCAGCCGAACGAGCACGTGCTGAAGTGGGTGGACGAGTTCCTGTATTACTATACCCGCTACGGCGTGCGCCAGGTGCTCAACATCAACCCGGGCACGGTGTTGGCGGGCTACCTGCTCCACAAGCTGGGCGTGGACATCGAGTTCAAGATCTCGGTCTTCATGGGGAACGACAATCCCTATGCCGTCCTGTGGACGTTGCTGGCGGCCAGGCTCTTCGCGCGCGACAACGGCGCGTGCCCGCTCGTCGGCTTCAACCTGAGCAACTCGGTCAACAACGAGACCATCGAGATCACGGCCGAAATCCGCAAGGCGTTGGGCTTCGAGGAGATCGTGCGCATCGAGCATCACATCACCGAGGCGTACAAGGGCGTGGTCATCCAGCCCTACAACCGTCGGGCCGAGCTGATCGAGCTCGCCGGCCGCGTGCCCAACATCTCGGCCAAACACGAGGGGAGCGACCCGGAGATCGAGGCGACGCGCGAGCATCCGTCCGATGTCTTCGACTATTTCCGGGCCAGGGACGAGATCGAGGCCGCGGGCGACATGCCGGCCCTGCTGCGCAACTACCTGGACAAGCACGAGGCGCTCAACCGCACGGCCCGCGCGTTGACGGAGCACGGACTGAGCTTCATCGCGGCGCCGAAGTTGCACCACACGCGCCAGGCGCCTGGCACGTGAAGCCGCAATCGTTTGTTCAACAGGAGCTACGCAGTAGGGGCTCCCAGCCGGTCTGCCCGCCCTGGCCCGCGTGGCGTAGCCAGGGCGACCGACGTCGCCGGCTTGAAAGCGCCGTCTTGGCCGGTCACACGGGGGTCGCAGACCCCCTGCGAGCAAGAAAAAACGTCTGCTTCTAGCCGGTCTGCGACCGGCGTCGTCGGCGTGCAAGCGTCGTCTTGGCCGGTCAGACGGGGGTCGCAGACCCCCTGCGAGCAAGAAGTGTGTAACTTCTGCTTCTAGCCGGTCTGCGACCGGCGTCGCCGGCGTGCAAGCGCCGTCTTGGCCGGTCACACGGGGGTCGCAGACCCCCTGCGAGCAAGAAGTGCATAACTCCTGTCATTGGAGAAGCATATGCTCTACGAGCAGTACCGCAAGCCGATCGCCATCACCGAGTTCGGCGCGGACACGATTGCCGGCGCGCACGGCGAGCCGGCCGAGATGTGGACCGAAGAGTACCAGGCCGAGATGTTGGCCGGCTTCCTCG
>DAOTZV010000172.1:0-18211 GCA_034434235.1 Anaerolineae bacterium | reverse complement strand
TGGCGGAGCACGGCGCCCTCGGAGACGGCTCCGATTGGGCCGAGATGACGCAAGACGACCTGGTCGGCTATCTGCTGTTTCTGAAGGAACGCGAATACGCCTCCGCCACGGTGGCGCGCAAGGTCGCGGCCATGAAATCGTTCTGCCATTTCTTGCTGCGCACCGATGTCATAGACGACGACCCGGCCGAAGACCTGGACTCGCCCAAGGTCAAGAAACAGTTGCCCAACACCCTGACCCCGGCCGAAGTGGAACAACTGCTCGCCCTGCCGGCGCGCGGCGGTCGGACACCGAAGGCGCTGCGCGATGTGGCACTCCTGGAAATGCTCTATGCCACCGGCATGCGGGTGAGCGAAGTGGCCCGGCTGACCCTCGACGACCTCGATCTGGAGGCCGGCACGGTGCGTTGCGTGGGCAAGGGCAACAAGGAACGCGTCATGCCCCTCTATGCCGAGGCGATCGAAGCCGTCCGCGCCTATCTGCAAGAGGGCCGGCCGGCGCTGCTCGGCCACAACGATCAGGAGCGCACGCTCTTCCTGAATCCGCGCGGGGAACGGCTCACCCGCCAGGGCCTGTGGTTGATCATCAAGAGCTACGCGCGCGAACTGGGCCTGGAGGATCGGGTGACGCCTCACACGTTGCGCCACTCGTTCGCCACCCATATGCTCAACGGCGGCGCCGGCCTGCGCGAGGTGCAGAAGCTGCTCGGCCACGCCAACATCTCCACCACCCAGGTCTACACCCACCTCTCCCGCGAGCATCTGCGCGCCGTCTACGATGACGCGCATCCGCGCGCGCGCTGGGGGGAGGTCGCCTCGTCCGGGAGCGCGCAGCCATGACCGCAACCACGGCCTTCACGCGCGCCCACTACCGGGAAGCCGCGGACGCGATCCTGCGCCGCACCGCGCATCGGCCCCGCGTCGGGTTGATCCTGGGCTCCGGCCTGAACCCGCTGGCCGACGAGGTCGAGGCCGCCGATCGCATCCCGTACAGCGAGATCCCCCACTTCGTGCCGTCCACCGTAGTCGGCCACGCAGGCCGGCTGGTGATCGGCCGGCTCGAGGGCCGCGCCATCCTGATCATGCAGGGGCGCATCCATGCCTACGAGGGATTCTCCCAACACCAGGTGGCCCTGCCCGTGCGGGTGATGCACGAGCTGGGGATCACCACGCTGATCGTGACCAATGCGGCCGGCGGGCTCAATCCGAGCTTCCGGGCCGGCGACCTGATGCTGATCGTGGATCACATCGGCCTGAGCGCCATGGTCGGCCACAATCCCCTGTGGGGGCCCAACGACGACTCGCTGGGGCCGCGCTTTCCCGCGATGTCGAAGGCCTACGATCCGGCTCTGCGCCGTCTGGCGCGCGAGGTGGCCGACCGGCTCGGCATTCCGCTGCGCCAGGGGGTTTATTGCGGCCTGGCCGGGCCGGCCTTCGAGACCCCGGCCGAAGTGCGCTTCCTGCGCCTGATCGGCGCGGACGCCTGTGGCATGTCCACCGTGCCCGAGGTCATGGCCGCCTGCCATATGGGGATGCGCGTGTTGGGGTTGAGCGGCATCACCAACATGGCCGTAGATGACGTAGACGCCGAAGCAGAAGCCGACCACGAAGAAGTGCTGGAGACCGGCCGCCAGCTCGTCCCGCGACTGATGGCACTTCTGCGCGGCATCCTGGCCGCCCTGCCGGACGTCTGATGTCGCACCGCCTGTCCGGCACGATGATTGGAATCACATGACCGTCGTCATCAATCTGATTCGCGAAAACGCTGCCTGGATCTACGGCGCTTGCGCCCTGATCGCCCTGTGGTATCTCCGCGTGGCGATCCTGGCGCGGCGCGAGCGGCGCTATGCCGTCTTCGCGCTCGAGCGCGAGACCGCACTCAACCGCACCTACCGCGCCTGGACGGCCGCCATCGCCCTGGGGGTCGTCATGGGGCTGGTCTACCTGATCAGCACCGTGGTTGCGGACGCCGTCGGGCCGTTGGCCCAGGAGATCTATACGCCCACGCCGATCGTCGTCACGCCGGCGCGGCCCACGCCGACTCTGCCGTTGCCCGAAATCGTACCGACCGAAACGCCCACCCCGCGGCCGCGGCCCACTTTGCGGCCCCAGCCAACTCTTGGCCCTGCGGCCACCCCTACGCCGGCCGTCCAAAGCCCGCGTTGCAGCGACCCGCGGGCGGTGATCACCGCACCGGGGATCAACGCGGTCGTATCGGGCATGGTACCGATCTTCGGCACGGCCGTCCACGAACGGTTCCAATACTACAAGCTCGAATACGGCGCCGGCGCCAACCCGTCCGTATGGTCCTATTTCGACGGCGGCGACCAGCCGGTGCAGAACGGCCGGCTGGGCACGTTGAACGCGGGCGCCCTGGCGCCGGGCACCTATGCCATTCGAATCGTCGTGGTGGATCGCACCGGCAACTTCGTGGATCCGCCCTGCCAGACCGTCATCGTGATCCGCTGAAGGTGGATGGCCGCCCTATGAATATCTACGGCGAGGGCCGACTTTCGCATTTCTATCGTCGCCGCGTGCGGCCGTTATTGCGGGCCGGCCGACGCTGGTATCATCGCCAAAAAGAGGCGCTGAAGGCCCGGCGCGCGGCCGGCGCGGGCGCGTCGGAAGCGGCGGCCATGGCCGCGCTCCGCTCGTCTTCCGCCCGCCAGCGCTGGGAAGCGGCGATGACGTTGGGCCGACATCCGCAGCGCAGCCCGGCCGCCATCGCCGCGTTGATCGCGGCCCTGGCCGACGAAGAGCCGTTCGTGCGCTGGAAAGCGGCCGCGGCCCTGGCCCGCCAGGAGGTCGCCAACGTCTTTCATCCGCTGGTCGAGGCGCTGGCCAACGGCGCGACGTTGCAGCGCGCCGGCGCGGCCGAAGCGCTGGCCGCGATCGGCGGCGAGGCCGTGACGGCCGCCCTGTGCCGGCAGATCGGCGACCCCGAGCCGCTCGTGCGACAGGCCATCGCCGCCGCGCTCGGGCAGATCGGCGATCCGACGGCCGCGCCGATCCTGGCGGGCCTGCTGGACGATGCCGATCCGCAGGTGCGCCGGGCCGCGGCGCGTGCCCTGGGCCAGATCGCCAGCCCGGCCGCGGCCGGGCCGTTGGCGCGGGCGCTGGCGCGGCCCGATCAGCCCCTTTTGGTGCGCCGGGCCCTGGCGGCCGCGCTGGCGCGGGCGCCGCATCCCGATGCCCAACCCGCCCTGTTGGCCGCGCTCGCCGATCCCGATCCCCAGGTGCGCGGCTATGCGGCGCGGGCGCTGGGACAGATCGGCAACGAAACGGCCTACGAGCGGCTGGCGAGCCTGCTGGCGGATGACAGCCCGTTGCTGAAAGGCACGGTGGCCGACGAAGCGCGGGCCGCACGGAGCCTGCTGGAGCGCCGCGGCCGCCGCGCCGCGGCCGGCCCGATCGAAGGGATTCGCCCATGACGCCTTTGACCTATCGAGTCGGCGCGCTGCGCGTCCATCTGCTTTCCGATGGCCTCTTCTGGGGCGATGGCGGCGCGGCCTTCGGCGTTGTGCCGCGCGTCCTGTGGGAGAAGGTCGTGCGGCCCGATGCGCTCAATCGCATCCCCATGCAGGCCCACTGTTGCCTCATCGAGGCGGACGAGGGGCCGATCCTGGTGGACACCGGCCACGGCACCAAGCTGCCCGCCAAGCAGCGCGCGCAGATCGGCCTCGAGCAGCCGGGCCGCTTGCTGGATGAGCTGGCCATGGTGGGCTATCGGCCCGCAGACATCCGCCTGGTGATCAACACGCATCTGCACGCCGATCACTGCGGCGGCAACACGTTCTACGCCGCCGACGGCCATCTGGCGCCCACCTTTCCCAATGCAACCTACATCGTGCAACGCCTGGAGCTGGCCGACGCCACCTATCCGAACGAGCGCACGCGCAACGCCTACTACCCGGAAAACTTCCTGCCGCTCACCGATCTGTGCGGCGGCCGCGACGGCCCGTTGCAGGTGATCAGCGGCGACGCGCAGATCACGGCCGCGGTGCGCGTGCAGGTGACGCCAGGGCACACGCGCGGCCACCAGATCGTGATCATCGAGAGCCAGGGCGAGACGGCCGTCTTCCTGGGCGATGCCGTGGGCGCGGCCATCTATCTGGAGCGGCTGGCGTGGGTGCCGGCCTTCGACGTGGAGCCGCTGGTGAGCATCGAGACGAAGCGCGCGTTGCGCGAATGGGCCTGGCGCCGGGAAGCGCTGCTCTTCTTCCAACACGACGTGGCCATTCCGGCCGGCCGTCTGCGCCGGGAAGATGGGGCCGCGGGAGGAAAAGGCCCCACGTGGCGCGTCGAGCCGGCGGCGGCCATCTGATATCCCCGCACCGGGAGGAGAACTCATGGATCAATCGCATCCGACCCTTTCTGTGGTGGCGCCGGTCTACAACGAAGAGGCCGTGTTGCCCGAGCTGTATCGCCGCGTGGCCGCGGTCCTGGACGGCGCCGGCCTTTCTTGGGAGCTGGTGCTGGTCAACGACGGCAGCCGCGATCGCTCCCCGCAGATCATGCGCGAGCTGCACGAGCGCGATCCGCGCGTCAAGGTGGTGGACTTCGCGCGCAACTTCGGCCATCAGATCGCCATCACCGCCGGCGCCGATTACGCGCGCGGAGATGCGGTGGTGATCATAGATGCCGATCTGCAAGACCCGCCCGAAACGATCCTCGACCTGGTGGCCAAATGGCGCGAGGGCTACGAGGTGGTCTATGCGGTGCGGGCCGAACGCAAGGGCGAGACCTGGTTCAAGAAGTTCACGGCCAAGGCCTTCTATCGGCTCATCTATCGCATCACCGACATCAACATCCCGATGGACACCGGCGACTTCCGGCTGATGGATCGCAAGGTCGTGGATGCCCTCAAGCAGATGCGCGAGCATCATCGCTTCATGCGCGGCATGTCGGTGTGGGTGGGCTTCCGCCAGACCGGCGTCAAATACGTGCGCGCCGAACGCTATGCGGGCGAGACGAAATACCCGCTGAAGAAGATGATAAAGTTCGCGCTGGACGGCATCACTTCCTTCTCGTATCTGCCGCTGCAACTGGCGATGTATCTGGGCTTCATCGCGGCGGGCCTGGCGATCCTGGGGATCATCGCCGCGGTGATCCTGCGCCTCTCCGGCAGCCACGCGTTCTACGGCCAGGCCTCGACCCTGGTGAGCGTGCTCTTCCTGGGCGGCGTGCAGTTGATCTGCCTGGGGATCATCGGGGAGTATCTGGGGCGGATCTACGACGAGGTGAAGAACCGGCCGCTCTATATCGTGCGCGAGGCGCTGGGGTTCGAAGGATAACGCTTTCTCCGGCGGCCATTTGGGCGAAGACGCGAAGCCCGAAGAGCGCTCTGCGTTCTCTGCGTCTCGGCGGTGAGACAGAGAGCGCATCGAAGGATCAAGGCTTGGGCGTCCCTGTCGGCTGTCGGCCGGCCCACACCAGCACCGCCAGGACGGCCGCGGCCAACACCAGCAACGCGGCCAGCTTGAAGATGCGGGCGCCCAGTCCGAGCGCCAGCACGCCGCACGCCGCGCAGAATACGTAATAGCCCACCACGATCTGGCGCTGGGTGAAGCCGATATCGAGCAAGCGATAGTGCAGGTGGTCGCGGCCGGCCGCCGAGGGCGTGCCGGCCCGCCGCCAGCGATTGTAGATGAGCCACGCAACGTCCAGGATCGGCAGGCTCATGACCAGCAGCACGGTCGCCACCTTGGCTCCGCCGATGATGGCCAGCGCGGCCAGGGTCCACCCCAGAAAATAGGAGCCGCTGCTCCCCATGAAGACGCGCGCCGGATTGAAGTTAGACGGCAAGAAGCCAAGCGTCGCGGCGAGCAGCGCAGTCGGCAACAACGCCACGCTGTACTGCCCCTCGCGCAACATGTGAATCAGCAGGAAAGCCGCCAGGATCGCCGAAATGCCGCCGGCCAACCCATCCAGGCCGTCCAACCAGTTCACCGTGTTGATCATCCCCATGAACCAGAAGATCGTCAGGCCGCCGACGACCGGCCACGGGAAGACGATCTGCCCCGGGCCGAAGGGGTTGTTGATCCTTTCGATGAAAATGATGAAGGCGATGGCGATCAGCGAAAGCACGAACTGCGCAATGTACTGCGGCCGGCTGGAGAACTGAAAGCGGTCGTCCAGGAGGCCGAAGAGGAACGCGGCCGTCGCGCCGATCATCAGGCCCGTGAGCCGATAGCCCTCCTTCGGATCCAGCCGCGGAGGAAACCACTCCTGGGGCAGAAACACCGTCGCCAGCACGGCCGCCATGAAGCCGCCGTATAGCGCCATGCCGCCCAACCGCGAAATGACGCCCCGATGCCGGCGGCGGCCGCCGGGCCGATCCACCAGGCCAAGCCGCCGGCCGAGTCGGTCGGCCATCGGCGCCATGACGAAGCTGATGGCGGCGGCGAGGAGAAAAACGAGCAAAAACGCGCTGAGCAACAAAAAACCCCATAGCAAACCAACGTCAAGCGTCAAAGTCAAGTCGCTCTCATGGGATGACGCTTGACGCTTGACGTTTGACGTTTCGCGCTTCCCGTTTCACGGATTCAACCGCCCCAACATCCTCGGAAACGCGATCGTCTCCCGGATATGATCGAGGCCGCAGAGCCAGGCGACCGTGCGCTCCACGCCCAGGCCGAAGCCGCTATGGGGCACCGAGCCGTAGCGTCGCAGGTCAATATACCACTGATACGGCTCGCGCGGCAGGCCGTGCCGATCTATGGCCGCCAGCAACAGGTCGGGATCGCTCATGCGCTCCGAGCCGCCGATGATCTCGCCGTACCCTTCGGGCGCCAACAGATCGGCCGAGCGGCACACCTCGGGCCGGCCCGGCTCCGGCTCCATGTAGAACGCCTTCACCGCGCTGGGGAAGTGGTGGACGAAGACCGGCTTGTCGAACTGCGAGGCGATGAACGTCTCGTGCGGTGCGCCGAAATCGTTGCCCCACTCCAGCGCCGGCAGCGGCTCATCGTGCGGCGGCACCGTCACCCCGGCCGCCGCGGCCGCGTTGATGCGCGCAATCGCCTCGTCGTAGGAGATGCGCGGGAAGGGCGGGATCACCTTTTTCAGATGCGAGGTGTCGCGCTCCAGCAGCTTCAGCTCGGCCGCGCGCTCGCGCAGGGTCGTCTGCACGATGTAACTGACGAACTGCTCTTCGATCTCCAGCAACTCCTCCAGCTTGCACCAGGCGATCTCCGGCTCCACCATCCAGAACTCTTGCAGGTGGCGCCGGGTCTTGCTCTTCTCGGCGCGAAAGGTGGGGCCAAAGCAATAGACCTTGCCGAACGCGAAGATGTTGGCCTCATTGTAGAGCTGGCCGGTCTGCGCCAGATAGGCCGGCGTGCCGTGATAGTCGGTCTGGAAGAGGGTCGTCGTGCCCTCGGCGGCGGCCGGCGTCAGGATAGGCGTATCTACCAGGAGGAAGCCATTGTCGTCCAGCCAGTTGCGAATCGCCCTGATGATGGTTGCGCGCACCCGCAAGATCGCCCACTGGCGATTGGAGCGCAGCCAGAGGTGGCGGTTGTCCATCAGGAACTCGACGCCGTGCTCCTTCGGGCCGATGGGATAATCGTCGGCCGCCTCCTGTACCACTTGCAGGCCCCGCACATCCAGCTCGTAGCCGCCGGGCACGCCGGGCGCGCGCGCATCGGCCTTGACCGCGCCGGTCACGATCAGCGAGGATTCGAGCGGCATTCGCTTGGCCGCCTCGAAGTCCTCCTCCGAGACGTTGCCGCGAAACACGACGGCCTGGACGATGCCGGTGCCGTCGCGCACGCGCAGAAACTGCAGCTTGCCCTTGCCGGTCTTCAGTTGCAACCAGCCGCGCAAGGTGACTTCCTGTCCGTCGTAACGGGCAATATCTTCGATGCGAATGATGGGTGGTGTCACAGGATGGCTCCGTTGATGAGTTGCGTGTCAGATAGCCGGACAGAATGAATTATATCATACTCCGGCCGGATCTGTCACAACAAACATTCGGACAATCCGGCTTTTCAATCAAAACGGCCCGATTGACTCATCCGAGGCAACATGAAAGTTGACGTATTCTTGAATCAGCGCTATGCTGTCCTTGCTCCCGAAGCACAAAGATTGTTTGCCCGATACGCGATCTGACAACGGACACCATGCGCGTCGTCATCAACGGCTGGTTCACCGATCAACCCACCACCGGTAGCGGGCAATACCTGGCCGCGCTGTTGGAGTGGCTGCCGCGCGTCGGCAGCGAACACGAGTTCATCGTGGTCCGGCCGCAAACGGCCGAATCGGCAAATCAGCAAATCGGCAAAACGACTCTTCCTTTGACGTTTCACGTTGCACGTTTCACATCTCACCTCGGCCGCTTTTCCCCCAACCTCGCCAAGCTCTGGTTCGAGCAGGTCGCGTTCCCGTGGACGTGTCGGCGCCTGAAGGCCGACGTGGCCTTCGTGCCCTATTGGGCCGCGCCGCTCTGGTCGCCCTGTCCGGTGGTCGTCACCATCCACGACCTGATCCCGCGGCTGTTGCCCCTGTATCGCGGAGGGCCGCTTCAGCGCGCCTATACGGCGCTCGTGAGCCACACCGCGCGCCGCGCGGCCGCGGTCTTGACCGATTCGGAGGCGGCAAAGCGCGACATCGTGGCCCACCTGCACATCCCCCCCGAGCGCGTGCGCGCCATCCACCTGGCCGCCGATCCCCGCCATCGGCCCATCGCCGACGCGGCCGAGCTGGCCCGCGTGCGCGCGAAGTATGGCCTGCCGGATGCGCCGTTCCTGTTCTACCTGGGCGGGTTCGACGCGCGCAAGAACGTCGTGCGGATGATCGAGGCCTATGCCCGGGTCGTCGGCCGCGCGCCGTCGGTGGCCGATCTCGTCATCGCCGGCCGGCTTCCCGCGGCCGACACCCCCTTCGCGCCCGACCCGCGGCCGGCCGTGGCGCGGCTGGGGCTCGCCGATCGGGTGCGCTTCATCGGCCCCGTGGATGAGGCCGACAAGCCGGCGCTCTACTCGCTGGCGCTGGCGACGGTCTTCGTGAGCGAATACGAAGGGTTCGGCTTGCCGGTCGTGGAGGCCATGATGTGCCAGGCAATTGCATCCCCCGGCGACGATCCCCCCGGCGATCGCAGTTGATCGCAAAAGTCCACCTCTCTTCACCGCCAAGGCCACAGGTAACAAATACACGTTTGCGGCTTGCTTGCTTCCTGATCTGGGTATACAATCAAGCATCAGGCAAGAGTCCCTAACACGAATGACGTTTTCCTGCGGAGGAAATCATGGCCGACAAAGAACAAGCCACAGGGGCCGAATCGGTCGAGCGCGTGCGCGACATCATCTTCGGCCCGAAGATGCGCGACTATGAGCAACGGTTCGAGATGCTGACCCGCGACATCGGCCGCCTGCAGGAAGAGCTCGACCGGTTGAACGAGCTGCTGGCGGCGCGCGACGCGGCCCAAAGCCGCAATCTCCAGGCCGTGCGCCAGGAGCTGCGCCAGGCCACCGACGAGCTCAAGGCCGCGCTGAAGGCGGAGACGAGCCGCCTGGCCGGCCAACTGGTCGAACAAGATGTCGCCCGCGCCACCGGCGAAAAGAACCTGCGCCAGGAGCTGCAACAGGTCGAGAGCAACCTCCACGCGGCGTTCAAGGCCGAGGTCGGCCGGCTGGATGCCGAACTGGCCGATCGCGCGGCTGCGCAAGAAACAGCCTTGCAAAACCTGCGCCAGGAACTGCGCAAGGCCGATGCCGACCTGCGCGAAGATCTGCGGCTGATCGCGCAGCGGCTCACCGACGACAAAGCCGACCGCGCGGCCCTGGGCGATCTCTTCATCGAGCTGGGCAAGCACGTCAAGGCCGGCGGATCGCTGGCCGATCTATTGCAGGACCTGGAACAGCCGGGCTGATTCGATGGAGCGAGAGCTGTCGTCTCGCGAGCCCGATGCTCCGGCGCCGGAGTCACGCGATCTGCCGGAGTTGGCAGCGTCATCGCGGGTTACCGCTTTGCTCCCGGCCGCCGGGGAGGATGCCGACCCCGCGCTCGAGGAATTGCGCGGCATTCTTGCCGCGCCCGATCGCCGGCGAATAGTTGCACTCGCGGCCCGGATCGCGGAGCTGGAGCGTCGCACCGGCGACCCGGGAGAGCTGGTGGCCCTGATCTCGCCGGTGATGAGCGACATCATCCGGCGCACCATCCAGGCGAACCGCGCTGAAATGATCGAGGCGCTCTATCCGATCATCGGCCAGCTCATCGGCCGCGCGGTCGCCGAGGCGATCCGCGATCTGGCGCGCGTGATAGATGCCCGCATGCGAACCTCCTTCGATCTCCGGGCGGCCTGGCGCCGGCTGCGGGGGCGCATGGCGGGCATTCCGCCGGAAGCGCTGGCGCTGCGCGAGGCCTTGCCGTTTCGCGTGGCCGAGATCTTCCTGATCCATCGGGAGACCGGCCTGGTGCTGCTCCATCTGTCCGGCGAAGAGGCGGCCGGCGATCAGGCCGATCTGATCAGCGGCATGTTGACGGCCATCCGCGACTTTGCCCAAGACGCCTTCGGCCGCGGACAGGAGGGGCAGCTCGAGGAAATTCAATACGGCACCCGTCGCATCCTGATCGAAGCGGCCCGCCGCGCCTATCTGGCGGTCGTGGTAGACGGCATCGAGCCGCAGGGCTTCCGCGCGGCCATGCGCGAGCGGATCATGGCCATCGAGAACCGCTATGCGGACGTCTTAAGCCGTTTCGACGGCGACGCGACGCGTTTCGCCGAAGTCAAGCCCTCCTTGGGCGAGTTGCTGGAGCTCTCATCGGAACGCGAGGCCGCAGCGCGCAAAGGACTGAGCGCCGGCCAACGGCGCATCTTGATCGGTCTCGCGGGGCTGCTGATCGCCTGCCTGCTCGGAATCTGCGTCGGGGCCGGCTCCGCCCTGCGCAACGCGCTGAACCGGCCGGCCACGGCCGTCCTGCTCGTCGTGACGGCCACGCCCGGCCCCACGGCGACCCCGACGGCCACCGCGACGGCTACGCCGCGACCCACGGCCACCGCGACGGCCACGCCAGCGCCCACGGCCACCGCGACGGCCAGTCCAACCGCCTCGGCCACGCCGACCTTCACGCCGACGCCGGCGCCCAGCCCCATCGCCCGCGTCCTGCCGGGCGGGGTCAACGTGCGCAGCGGCCCGGCCCTGGACGCCGCGATCCTGGAGGTGGCCGAGGCGGACCGCATCCTGACGGTGGTGGGCCGCAACGCCGCCGGCGGCTGGTGGCAGGTGTGTTGCACGCGACGCGGCGAGGCCGGCTGGGTCGCCTCGTTCCTGGTCAGGGTAGAAGGCGACATCCTCAATGTGCCGGTGACGGATGCACGATGATGCGTCCGGTGTGCGATGGAGCGAACGAAGAAAGCACAAACAGAGTGAAGGACCGTTAGCGTGATCTCTCTCAGCAAAAAAGTGTGCCTCCTGGGCGATTTCGCGGTCGGCAAGACCAGCCTGGTACGGCGCTTCGTCTACGATCTGTTCGACGACAAATATCTGAGCACCATCGGCGTCAAAGTGAGCCGCAAGGTGATCGTGTTGCCGCGCAAAGACGACATCGTCGAGCTGACGCTGATGTTGTGGGATCTGACCAGCACCGCCGAGTTCGACTCGGTGCGGATCAGCTATCTGCGCGGCGCGAGCGGCGCGATCCTGGTCTGCGACCTGACCCGGCCGGCCACGCTGGACGTGTTGCCCGGCCACCTTGCCGAGCTGCGCCAGCTCAATCCGGCGGCGACGTTCGTCCTGGCCGCCAACAAGGCCGATCTGATCGAACGACACGAGCTGACCGAGGCCCAGGTGGCCCAGCGGGCGGCCGACCTGGGCATTCCCTATTTCATCACCAGCGCCAAGACGGGCGCCAATGTCGAAGCTGCCTTCCGTCGTCTGGGCAAATCAATCATCGGCGAAGATCGGGAATGAGGCCGACGGGGGCGATGCGCGGGTTGAAGCAACGATGAGAGAACAAAAGGTGGCCGAAGTCGTTCTCCGCGATCGCGGCATAGCTTACGCGATCACCGATCGCGAGCTCACCGTCCTCGAAATCAGCCATGCCGGCGGCCAGCTACAGTCATGGTTGGACGGCTGGGTGGGTCGGCCGCTGATCGAGGTCGTGCCCGAGCTGATCGGCAGCGAAGACGTGCTGGCTGCTATGTTGGCCGGCCGGCTGCCGCGCTTTCAGCTCTCTTACGTCAATCGCGAGCTGCCCGGCCACGAGATTGCCTATCTTACCATGATCATCTTGCCCCGCCACGACGCCGCCGGTCGCATCGTGGGACTCATTCACGTGGTGCACGACGTGACCGAAGTGGGGCGCCTGGAGCAACGGCTGACTCAGCAGCGCAACGATCTGCGCCTTCTTCAGGAGGAGCTGCATCGGCAAAACCTGGCTCTGGCGGCCGCCAATGCCGAGCTCCATCGTTCGGCGCAGATGAAGTCTCTCTTCGTCTCGATTGCGGCCCACGAGCTGCGCACGCCTCTGGCCTCGATCAACGGCTACCTCGAGATGTTGCTCGACGGCGACGCCGGGCCGCTCGCCGACCGCCAGCGCGAGTACTTGCAGATCGTAGAGAGCAGCACCCAACGCCTGTTGCACATCACGCAAGACCTGCTCGACCTGACCCGCATCGAAGCCGGCCGCCTGGAGATCACGTTGCGGCCCACCGATCTGGTCGAGCTGGTCAACAGCGTGGCGACCGAGCTGGCCCCGCAGTTTTCGGCCAAAGAGCAACGGCTTGCCCGACGCATGGCGATTGGCCTGCCGCTCGCACTATGCGATCCCACCCGGGCGGCCCAGGTGGTAGGCAACCTGCTCAGCAACGCCAGCAAATACTCGCCGCCGGGCGCCGAGATCGGCCTGGAGATCGCGGCAGACGAGGAAGGCTTCCTGCGGGTTACGGTCACGGACGAGGGTATGGGCATCCCCGAAGAAGACCGGCAATACATCTTCGATCCGTTCTATCGAGCGCCCCATGCCGTCCAGACGGGCATCTCGGGGATCGGCCTGGGGCTCTACATCGCCCGGGCGTTGGTTGAACTGCACGGCGGCCGTCTGTGGTTTGACAGCACAACGGGCCAGGGCAGCGCGTTTCATGTCACGTTTCCGGTGGCAAGCGCGAAATAAACGGCATTCTCCTCGGGTTGAGCCGGCGTGTCCCGCCCCCGACCCGACCTGCGCATCAGGGGGGCGGGACGCCCGACAATCGTCACATGGCAACATTGCCCGTCATCCCGCTCACGATGACGGCAATGATGACCACCAGCACAGCGATCACGACGATATCGGTCAACGTGCCTGTCGCCTCGGCGGCTCGATTCCTGCGCTCGTTCTCGGCCTCCTCTTCGAGGAGGGCTTCGATGGTTTGGATTTTTTCCTCGTAGTCCCTGGGCTTGCGTGGGTGTGTGCCGCTGACCAGTGCATAGATGACGGCCAGGATCACGAGGACGACCATGATCGGGATCACTCCGGCTTCCATAGTCCACCTCCCTTTTCCGGCGCTCCTAAAGATATGAGACGAACCTGGCCCCGCGTCTTTCACCGTATTCACTTTACGCGAGCGCCGTCCGGTGTGCATGAGAGGTGGATGACCCTATCCTGACATCGCTTGACAGGAACACACGACAAAAAAGTAGGGCGAGCTGAAGCTCGCCCTACTCCTCTCCCAAGGGGCACGAGCGAGCTGAAGCTCGCCCTACAGGGGAAATGCCGAACGAACAGAGTACGGCGAGCTTTAGCTCGCCCCACCACGCCCACCTCCCCAAGGGGCATCAGACGAGCTGAAGCTCGCCCCACCACGCCCACCTCCCCAGGGGGCATCAGACGAGCTGAAGCTCGCCCTACAGAGGAAATGCCACCGGGCCTTACGGCGATTGCAGGGCCAACCCCAATGTCTCCTCGAAGAAACGGCCGAGCGTTGCGGGATCAAGCCCGTAGCGATCTTTCAGGGACGGCAGGAAGGTTCCCTGGATGTATTCCAGATCTTCGAGCTTGCAGCGGCGGATGCGGCTGTACACCTGTTTGTGCGTGGCCTCGAGCCGGACGGCGTGGGCCGAATAGCGTTCGAAGTACGTGGCCGCGAGGGCGTAGTGCGTCATGGCCTCTTCCAGGGCCGCTCGCGTCACCTTGCCCTGATTCGCCGCATCCGCGCGGTCATAGGCCATGTGCCCGCGGCGCAGTTCCACCTTGCCCAGGATCTGCCAGTACTCCTCGACGCGCTCCTCCAGAGGCACATCCCCCAGGCCGCGGCCCTCGATGATCTTGTACGCATCCGGGATCTTCTCTTCGGCGCGCTGTAGCCAGAGCGCCGCCCTGTCGAAATCGCTCTGTTGCACATACACCTCGGCGATGTCCTCGCACGTGTCCGTGTATTGCACCCAGCTCCCCAGCTCTTCGGCCTGGCGGAGGCTTTCTTCGAGCCATCGGATGGCGGTGGCGCTCAACGCGCGCGGCAACGGCGAATCGAGCGCATGATCGCGCTCCAGCGCGGCCCATTCGCGGTAGGTGCATCCCAGTTCATTGTAGGCCTCGACCAGGCGCACGGGTTCGGTCACTTCTTTGAAGATGCCGATCGCGCGTTCCTCGGCTCGCCGCGCCTCGGCCAGGAACTTCTTGCTGTCCTCGTAGCCGTAGACGCCCGTAGCCCACAGCGCGCCCAACTGACGGGCCGCGCGGCCGACGACGAGCGTGGCCAGGCCGATGCCGCGTTTGGTTTCCAGCCCTTCGCAGATGTCCAGGGCCTGTTTCGCAACCGCGAACGCGCGGTGCGGCTCGTTGAACGCCGAATGCACGATGGCCCGCGAAATCAGGCTCAGCGCCACCCGGTAGTCCCGGCCCAGCCGTCGGCGCAACTGGAGGCCATCCTCGACCAGCGACTCCGCCTGGCTGCGGCGATAGAGCGCCGCGTAGACCCGGCCCATGTTGTCGGTCGTGTTGGCCGTCTCCTCCAGCAGGTCGGACGCCCGGAAATAGGGCAACGCCCTGCGGAATTCCTGCAGGGCCAATCCGTAGCGCCGCAACACCATCCAGTAAGCGTAGCCCAGATTGTTGTGCGCGCGGCCCAGGATCAGATTGCGCCGCCAGCCGGCGAACGACTTCGGCTCCTGCCCGGCCAGCTCTTCCGGCGATGCGCCTCCTTCCAGCTCGGCGATGACCGACTTGAGGAGCTCGATCGCCTCGTCGGCCCGGTGGGTATAGATCAACGCCTGGGCGTGATATACGCCCAGATCGGCGCGCGCCAGCGACAGAGAAGGTTCCGTGAAAAGCGGCTGAAATTCGGGCGCCTCTCTCACCCGCCCGGCCAACGCTACGGCCTTCTCGTTCTCCCCGCGGATCATGTAACGCTTGACCCAATGGGCCGCGGCATCGTATTCGATGGCACGGCGCAGCTCAGCGGAAGGCGGCAGGATCTTGCGATCTACTTCGCTGGCGCTGTTCACGAAGGCCAGGAGCTCGTTGCGCAGGCGCATGTCGTAGCCGACCTCGGCCGCCCGGATGGCATATTCGGCCTGGCGGGTGTACCATTCGTACCCGGCATGGGGGTCGGCCCGCAGACGGTAGATCAGCGAATCCACCCGCAGGTCTTGCAGCTTGCGCTGTGTTTCGCGCCGCTCCTCGTCCCCTTGCGGCCTGCCCATGGCGCCTTCCAGCTCGCCGATCTGCCGATCATACCACTCCGCGATGCGCTTGCTCAGATCGCCGGCCCTGACGATCAGGTAGTTGTCGCACAGATCGAACACCTCGTCGTGCCAGAAGATGCGGCCGTCGTCGGGCCGGATCTTGACGAAGGTCCGTTTCTTCAGTTCCTCGAGCTGCTTATGACAGCGCGCCTCGTCCCAGCCGGTCAGATGGCGCAACAGGGCGGAATCCAGGCCCTTGCGCGCCACGGCCAGATACTGAAGCACCTCGTGCAACTCATATCCCCGATCGTTCATGATCGCGGCCATCAGCCACCGGTCGATCTCCTGCCGCGCCTTGGCCGGCGACCCCTGCGTGATGTTCTGCCACAGCCGATCGAAGCCAAGCCCATACTTCAAGATCTCCAGGAAGAGCTCGACCCGGATGGGACGCCCTTCGGTGACCTGCCACAAGAGACTACGGTCCGCCTCCGAAAGGGAATCCAATCCCGGCACATCGCGGCCGCGCAGAGCCAGGTAGCGCTCCATTTCGTCCTGATCAAAACCGGTCAGATCGCGAGGGATGAAGGTTACGCCGGCAACTCCTTTCAACCGGCTTTGCAGCGCCGATGCCAGGGAGGGATCGGGCCGGCCGGCGAGGAGCACGACGCAGTTGCGCCAGCGCGCCAACTGATCGAGCAACCACGGCTTGACGGTGGTGCTTTCCTCGGTGAGGCCGCCGAGCACCTGGACGCGATCCGCGCCGTATTGGATCCGCTCCGTCGTGTCGAGGGCAACCACGACGCGATGAATGCCGGTCACCTTGTTCAGGCAGTCGGCAAAAGTGGCGGCAAGGTGCGCTCGCGCCTCTTCCAGCTCCTGCGCCAGCAGGCCGGCCGCGCGGCGGGCAGCAAACTCCTCCCGCTCCGTCCGAAAGGCGCTGAACTCATCGGCCGTCTCCAAAGCTTTCATCAGCCGTTCTTCCAGGCCGCTGTTCGTGTTGACGGCCGAATGATACAGGTCTAGGATGCCCGACCAGGGGAAGTGGGGTGCGATGCCGTCCTGGCTACCCAACTCCCGGCCGACCTGCCGCAACAGGACCGTCTTGCCCACGCCCGCCTGGCCCGTGATATAGAAGACGCACGCGGATCCGTCTCGCGCTTCAATTGCTTCGGAGATCTCGTGCAGGAACTTCCTGAGAATCCAATCTGTCATGGTGACGACTCCTTTGCTCCGCCTCCGTTTCAGGCACAATGACCTCAACCGCTTCCGGCCATACTTCTCGAAGTTCTGTATCTGTTTCGGTCGCTTCCCTGAGTTCGGACAACAGCGCAACATCCTTGAGTGCCCCTTGCGCGAGGCGATCTCGCCACCAACCGGGAAAATCTATCATGTTTGGCGGCGGTGGAAGCGCAAGCTTCCTCAAAATGCCCCAATGATAAGCAGCTTCGGGGACATAGTACGTCAGATAAGCGGGAAAATCTTGAACGTGCCTGTAATGGAAGCCATACGCAGCGACATGGGCCGCCTGGAAGAGCTGAGGATGGGCCAGTTCCAGATCATGGGCCAGCAGGGAACGCGTGGCCCACGGGAACACGAACACGCCCTTCCCGACATCCCAATACACCAGATGGCAGGACTGCAACTGGCCGATCAGATCAAGATAATAAGATTCGCTTTTCCCGCGCGGCGCCAGCTTCAATTCTTCGGCCAAATGGCGCAGCGGTTCCACGTTGACCCACCGCAACACGGCCGCCGGCCGGACCAAAGGCAGGATCGTCTCCGGAGCCTTGGCCAGGATGTGATCCGTGGTCTGCCGCAACACGACCTGCAACAGCGAAGGGGTCAAGGCGCGACGGACTTCGTCCTCGGAAGCGGTCTGCAGATCCAGATCGCGCGCCCGGAGCAGCTCGGCCAGGAAGCGGGTGGCCAGCGGATGGCCGAAGGCATGGCGATAGAGCAGGCGGCCGACCTCCGGCCCGGCGCCGACTGCCCGCCCCGCGGTGAGCGGATCGAAGGCGACCAGGGGGAAGAGATCCACCCGCCGGCGCACCTGGAACCTCCGCCAACGACGCAGTTCTCCGCGGCCGGCAAACACGAAGAGCACCCGGTCGGTCAATGCCAGGCGTTCGACCAGGTGCTCTTCCAGCCAGAAGAAGCCCTCCTCGTCATCGCGGACCAGGTCGTCCACGGTGTCGAGCAGGATGACGGGCGTGAAATGCTCCAGCCAGACGGTGACCTGATGGACCAACGCGTCGGCCTGCGCTTCGGGGGAAAGGTTGCCGATGTCGTCGGGCGCGGCGGCGCCGAGCTGCCCGGCCAGTTGACGCCACAGCTCCCCGATCAGGCGAGGCCGTTCGAGCCGGCCGTCTCGCCACAGAGAAGAAGGAATCGTGCGGTCCAGGTCGAGGCGGGCCGCGATCGTCGGCCTCGAGAAACGGGAAGACTCGGGGCCATCGCGGCGATACAGGCGCTCCAGTTCGAGCAACAGCCAGCTCTTGCCGGTGCCGGCAGCCCCCCAAAAGCACATCACCGGCAACGCGCCCGGCGCGCCTTGAGATATCTGCTTGAGCTTCGCGTGGATGATCTCCTTCTCGGAGTCACGATCGT
>DAOTZV010000171.1:0-5527 GCA_034434235.1 Anaerolineae bacterium | reverse complement strand
GAAGGTGACGGGGCTGGCGCAGATGGTGGCGGATGCGCTGGAGGAGTGAAACGTCAAACGTAAAACGTGAGACAGGAGGGCCCTATGGCATCGTTTACGATCACGCCCGTCGAGAAAGGCATCATGCGCTGCCGGCACACCGGTGAGTTCACCAAAGAGGAGATCCGGGCGCTGGCCGCCTTCTTCGACGATTACCGGGGCAAGCTGCTGATTGACCTGACCGGCACGACCGGCGAGGAATGCGCCCGGCATATCCGCAACTTCCGGCCGATGATGCCCACCGCGGCCATCTTCGGCGCGGCCATTGACCCCGCCATCCTCGAGGTCCCGGAGAGCTATTACTTGCACGAGGTGCGCTACTTCGCGACCGAGGAAGAGGCGCTGGCGTGGTTGCGGAATCAATAGGAGGCCATCATGGCAAAACGACTCGTCATTGATCCCATCACCCGCATCGAGGGGCATCTGCGCATCGAGGCCGAGGTCGGACCGGATAACAAGATCGCCGCGGCGTACTCGTCGGGCACCATGGTGCGCGGCATCGAGATCATCCTGCGCGGCCGCGACCCGCGCGAGGCGTGGGCCTTCACCCAGCGCGCCTGCGGCGTCTGCACCACCGTCCATGCGTTCGCCTCGATCCGCGCGGTCGAGGATGCGCTGAAGATCACCATCCCCAACGCGGCCAATCTGATCCGCAACCTGATGATCGCGCAGCAGTATGTCCACGACCACGTGATGCACTTCTACCATCTGCACGCGCTGGATTGGGTGGATGTGGTGGCCGCGCTCAAGGCCGATCCGAAGAAGACCGCGGAGATCCAGCAGGCCATCTCGCCCTGGCCCAACTCCTCGCCCGCCTACTTCGCCGACGTGCAGGGCAAGGTCAAGGCCATCGTAGAGAGCGGCCAGCTCTCGATCTTCGCCAACGCCTACTGGGGCCACCCGGCCTACAAACTGCCGCCGGAGGTCAATCTGCTGGCGGTGGCGCACTACCTGGAGGCGCTGGACTGGCAGAAGGACGTCGTCAAGATCCACACGATCTTCGGCGGCAAGAACCCGCATCCGAACTTCGTGGTCGGCGGCGTGCCGATGCCCATTGACCTGAACAGCGACACCGCCCTCAACGCGGAGCGCCTGTCCATCGTCAGCGCCAGCATCGAGAAGATCATCGCGTTCGTGGATCAGGTCTACCTGCCCGACCTGCTGGCCATCGCGCCCTACTACCTGGAGTACGCGGGCCTGGGCGAGGGGCTGGGCAACTTCCTCACCTGGGGCGAGTTCCCGGCCGACGGCGCCAACGACCCGGCCAAGTTCCTGGTGCCGCGCGCCCTGATCCTGAACCGCGACATCAACAACGTAGCCGTGCCCGATCCCAACGACTTCGCCAAGATGAAAGAGTACGTGGCGCACTCATGGTACAGGTATGATGGTGGCGATAACGTTGGCCTCCATCCGTGGCGCGGCCAGACCAACTTCCAGTACACCGGCCCCAAGCCGCCCTACGAGCAGCTCGAGGTCGAGCAGAAGTACTCCTGGCTGAAGGCTCCGCGCTGGAACGACGTGGCGGTGGAGGTCGGCCCGCTGGCGCGGGTGCTGGCGATGTACGCCACCGGCCACCAGCAGACGCGCGAGCTGGTAGATGCCGTGCTCAAGCAGCTCGGCGCGCCGATCACCGCCGTCTTCTCGACGTTGGGCCGCACGGCCGCCCGCGCCATCGAGACCAAAGTGTTCGCCGACAGCATGCGGACGTTCTACGGCGACCTGATCGCGGCGATCAAGGCCGGAGACACGCGCACCTTCGACGACAGCAAATGGGAGCCGACCACCTGGCCGGCCAGGGCGCAGGGCTTCGGCTTCATGGAGGCCCCGCGCGGCGCGCTGGGACACTGGATCGTCATCGCCAACGGCAAAATCGAGAACTATCAGATGGTCGTCCCGACCACCTGGAACGGCTCCCCGCGCGATCACAAGAACCAGCCCAGCGCCTACGAGGCCTCGCTGGTGGGCACGCCGCTGGCCAAACCCGAATGGCCGCTGGAGATCCTGCGCACGATTCACTCGTTCGACCCCTGCATGGCGTGCGCCATCCACATGGTGGACGCGGCGGGCCAGGACCTGGGCGAAGTGGCGGTGGGGCTGAACGTGTGTGTGGGATGAGGCGTCTTGACGTGCCAGGCACTTCAAAAGTGCCTGGCACGTGAGACTTGCCGGGAACAATCGGCGGAGAAAACTTCATGGCAAAGGTCGTCATCTTGGGCGCCGGATTCGCCGGCCACACGGCCGCGTTATACCTGGGCAGCCGGCTGGGCAAGGACCACGAAGTCACCGTGGTCAATCGCTACGATTACTTCGGTTTCGTGCCATCGTGGGTATGGGTGGGTGTCGGGCACATGGCCCCCGAGAAAACCACCTTTAAGCTCAAGCCGGTCTATGACCGAATGCATGTACGTCTGGTGGTCGGCAAGGCCACCGAAATTCACCCCGACGCCGGCGATCAATACGTGATCGCGGAAAAGGAAGGCGGGGAAACGGTCCGCCTGGATTACGATTATCTGGTCGTTGCAACCGGGCCGAAACTGAATTTCGCAGGGACACCCGGCCTCGGGCCCGCGGCAGGCTACACCTATTCGATCTGTACCCTGCCCCATGCGGTGCAGGCGCGCGACAAATATCTGGAGGTTGTCGAACGGCTGAAACGCGGCGAACGCCTTCGCATCGTCATCGGCACGGGGCACGGCGGCGCCACTTGCCAGGGCGCCGGCTTCGAATACCTCATCAACATCCACAAAGACTTGGTCAAGAAAGGGCTCCGGGAGCGCGCATCCCTTACCTGGCTCTCCAACGAGCCCGCGCTGGGCGATTTCGGCGTGGGCGGCGTTTGGGTGCGGCAGAAGGGCCGCTTCGTCAGCAGCGAGGAATTCATCCGCGCCATCTTCGAAGAGTACGGGATCGCCTGGGAGGTGCAACGGGCCGTCCAGCGGGTGGACGAAAAGGTCATCTACTGGGAAGATCGCGATGGCCGCTACGGGGAAACACCGTATGATTTTGCAATGCTCATCCCGCAGTTCACCGGCGTGCCCATGAAATACCTGGGCAAGAACGGCGAGGATGTTGCCGCCAAGTTGACCAACAAGGCGGGTTTCATCTTGACCGATGGGATCTATGGGCTGTCCTACGAAGAGCTGATCAAGACCCCCGATGCCTGGCCGGCGGTCTATCAGAACCCCTCTTATCCGAACATCTTCGCGGCAGGCATCGCGTTCGCACCGCCTGGCCCCATCTCTGTGCCCCATGTGACGCCGAACGGGACGGCCATCGTGGCGACGGCTCCACGCACCGGCATGGTCTCCGGCATTATCGGCCGCGTCGTTGCCCTCAACATCGTAGATCTGATCACGCGCGGTCGCATGACGCACCGGGAGCGCATGACCGAGATGTTTGCATCGTGCATCGCATCCATGGGGGATTCGCTGTGGGACGGCGCAGCCGTGGTCATCAACGTGTATCCGGTAGTGCCAGACCGGACGCGCTACCCCAACGAGACCGGTCGCGACCTGGGCATCACGTACATGGAGATGGGCCTGAGCGGCGCCTGGATGAAACGCATGATCCACGAGACCTTCATGTGGAAGTTACAGGGCCGGCCTGGCTGGACGATCATCCCGGAGTGAGGAGGCGACAATGCGTTTCACCCGTCGCGAGAAATTTCTGATGAAGTTTCATCCCTATCAGTTGTGGCGCTTCATCGTGTTGAACCTCAAGATCCTGAAAGCAGTAGACCACAGCAAGCGATCGTGACCAGGTGCATGACAGATGACTGCATCATCTCGGCTGGTCGTCCTCGGCATCGGCAACACCCTTAACCGCGACGAGGGGGTGGGGGTACACGCGGTGCGGGCGTTGAAGGCGCACCTAACCCCCCGACCCCCTTCCCACCTAACCCCCCAGCCCCCTTCCCTACCAGGGAAGGGGGAGCCAAACTCCCCTCTCCTTGTAGGAGAGGGGTCGGGGGTGAGGTCGCTCGCAGGAGAGGGGCGAAGGGGTGAGGTGGAATTCCTCGACGGCGGCACGCTGGGCCTCAACCTGCTGCCGATCGTCGAAGAAGCCAGCCACCTGCTGATCCTCGACGCCGTGGATGCCCATCAGCCGCCCGGCGCGGTGATCGAGCTGGCGGGCGACGAGATCCCGCTCTTTAGCGGCATCAAGCTATCGCAGCACCAGGTCACCTTCCAGGAGGTGCTGGGGCTGGCGGCCGTGCGCGGCAAGCTCCCGGCACATCTGCACCTCATCGGCGTCCAGCCGGCCGACCTGGCGATCGGCCTGGAGCTCAGCCCGGTCGTCGCCGCCGCCCTGCCGGAGGTCATTCGTCGGGCAAGCACAGTGTTGGCGAAGTGGCTAAAGGCAACAGAGGCAGTCCCCCAATCGCTTGCGGATTCTCGGTAAAACGCATATTATAGAGAACAGTTGTGGTCTGCGGCGGCTCGACGCCGCTTTTGGTTTGCGGCGGCACGCCGCCGCTTTTGATCTGCGCGCTGCCGCGCTCGATTCAAAAGCGGGGACACGTCCCCGCAATCCAAAAGGAGTTGCCTATGATGCAATGGCCGCACGCGCCTGCCCATTGGCTCTTCGAGCCCGGCATCTATATGGTCACAGGGGGCACGTACCTGAAGGCCCACTATCTGCACTCGCCGGAACGCAAGGATTACTTCCAACAAAAGCTCTTTGAATGCGCGGCCGAATTCGATTGGCAGCTGCAGGCCTGGTCCATTTTAAGCAATCATTATCACTTCGTCGGCCGCTCCCCCGAAGACCCGTCCACTTTACGTCACTTCATCGCCAAGCTGCACATGACCACAGCGAAGGAGTTCAACCTCCAGGACGATCAACCGGGGCGTAAGGTCTGGTTCCAGTATTGGGATACACTTATCACCTTCCAGCGATCGTACCTGGCCAGGCTGAACTATGTGCATAACAACCCGGTTAAGCACGGCTTAGTCACGCGCGCGGAAGACTATCGGTGGTGCTCCGCTGCGTGGTTCGCTCAAAACGCGCCCAAGTCGTTCGTGGAAACGGTCAGCCGTTTCAAAACAGATAAGGTCAGTGTGTTCGACGAGTTTTGAGTTTGAAGCGCGGGGACATGTCCCCGCTTCACTGCTTTGTCTCGTCCCAAGCCGAAAGCGGCGACACATCGCCGCAAACCGAAAGCGGGGACACGTCGCCGCAAGCCAAAGCGGCGACACATCGCCGCAGGCCAAGAGGAATGCATGAAACCGATCCGCCTTCTCAACCTGGGCCTTGTGCCCTCCATCCGTTCGCAGACCATCTACCACGCCGTCGGGCACGCGATGGACGCCGAGACGCCCGACACCATCATCCTGGTCGCGCCCGAGTCGCCCTATGTGTGCATCGGCTACCACCAGGACCTGGAGCGCGAGGTGGATCTGGACTACTGCCGCGATCACGGCCTGCCGGTAACCCGCCGCGAGGTGGGCGGCGGCGCGGTCTACCTGGACGCGGGCCAGCTCTTCGT
>DAOTZV010000170.1:0-4390 GCA_034434235.1 Anaerolineae bacterium | reverse complement strand
CGGCGCGTGGAGCCGGCTGTTCGGCCGGGCGCCGGGCTTCCGCGGGGCCACTCTGCTGCGCGACACACAAGACCGCCGGCGCTACCTGCTGGTCGAGGTCTGGGACACAGAGGCCCAGCGCGCGCGGGCATGGGCGGACCACGCGTCCGAGCACGCGGCCCTGGACGCCGACCTGGCCGACTGGTGCGAGGCCAGGACCGAACTGGGCGCGTTCACCATGCTGGCCCAGGCGGCCGTGCGGCCGCTTCGAGGAGGACACTGATGCGCACTGTTCATCTACCCCCCAACCCCCTCCCTACAAAGGAGAGGGAACGCCAACACCCCCCTCTCCTTGCAGGAGAGGGGGGCAGGGGGGTGAGGTTTTCATCACTCCTCTGTTGCCTCCTGCTCCTGCCCTTGCTCGCGGCCTGCGCTGCGCCGACCGCGGCCGGGGGCATCCCCACCGTCCGGCTGAGCGACCTGCAGCCGCTTCCGCCCACCCCGCCGGCCGACGTGATACCGCTGCGCGTGGCCGTGGCCGCGGTCATCTCCCCGCGCGGCAACGTCGAGAGCTACACGCCCCTGTTGAACTATCTGGCCAACAAGCTCGGCCGGCCGGTCGAGATGGTGCAACGCCGCACCTATCAGGAGGTCAACGACCTGCTGGCCGACGGGCAGGTGGATATGGCGTTCGTCTGCACCAGCGCCTACGTGGCCGGCCAACGGGACTTCGGCATGCAACTGCTGGCCGCGCCCCAGGTGGCCGGCGCGACCGTCTACTACTCCTACCTGATCGTGCCCGCCGACAGCCCGGCGCGGAGCATGGCCGACCTGCGGGGCAAGGTCTTCGCGTTCACCGACCCCATGTCCCTTTCCGGCCGCGTCTATCCCACCAGCCTGGTACACGACCTGGGCGCCGAGCCCGAGACCTTTTTCGGCCGCGTCTTCTTCACCTACAGCCACGACAACGCCATCCGCGCGGTGGCCGACGGCCTGGCCGACGGCGCGAGTGTGGATAGCCTGGTGTACGACTTCGCAGCGGCGCGCGACCCGGCGCTGGCGAGCAAGGTCCGGGTGATCCATCGCTCGCCGCCCTTCGGCATCCCGCCGGTGGTGGTCGGACCCGACATCCGGCCGCAACTGCGCGCCCAGCTCTACGACCTGCTGATCGGCCTTCGCGACGACCCGGCCGGCCCGGCGATCCTGGCGGCGCTCGGCTTCGACCGCTTCGTGCCCATCCGCGACGACGCCTACGAGACAGCGCGACAGTTGACGAGTGAGACGGTGACGCGATGATTCGCCGATTCGCCGATTCGCTGATTCGCCTTTCTCTCCCCGCCCGCGCGTGGGCGCTGGTCAGCGCGGTGAGCCTGCGCGTCAAGATCCTGGGCATGGTGCTGGCGCTGGTGCTGGTGCTGGGCGCGGGCGTCACGTTGCAGGTGCGCGCCACGTTGACCCGCACACTGCTGACCGAATTGCAGGAGGCATCGGTGAGCCTGGGCCGCGATCTGGCCGCGCGCGCTGCCGATCCGCTGCTGATCAACGACCTGTACAGCATCCTCCAGCTCCTGCGCGAGACGCGGCTCAACAACCCGGACGTGCGCTACGCGTTCATCCTGGATCGCGAGGGCCGCGTGGTGGCGCATACCTTCGGCGCCGGCTTTCCCCCCGGCCTGAGCGACGCCAACCGCGTCGCGGCCGACGCGCACCATCACACCACCGCGATCCAGACCGAAGAGGGGATCGTCTGGGACACCGCGGTGCCGATCTTCGAGGGCCGCGCGGGCGTGGCGCGCGTCGGCCTGTCGGAGGCGCGCATGCGCAATACCATCGCCGGCATCACGCGGCGCCTGCTGTTGACCACGGCCGGCGTGTCGCTGGTGGGCATCCTGGCCGCCATCTTCCTCACCTGGCTGCTCACCCGGCCCGTGCGCCAACTGGTGGAGGCCACCGAGGCGGTGCGCCGCGGGGACTACAGCCCGCGCGTGCGGCGTTGGGCCGACGACGAGCTGGGCGACCTGGCCGATGCGTTCAACGTCATGACGGCCGACCTGGCCCGCGCGGACGCCGAGCGCCAGGAGCGCGAGCAGATGCGCGCCTTTTACCTGCGGCAGATCATCGCCGCGCAAGAGGAGGAGCGCAAGCGCATCGCGCGCGAGCTACACGACGAGACCGGCCAGGCGCTCGCCTCGCTGATGGTGGGCCTGCGCAACGTGGAAGAGGCCCCCTCGGCCGACGATCTGCACGCCCGGCTGGCCGACCTGCGCGGGGTGGCGTCGGCCACGCTGGAGAACGTGCGCCGGCTGGCGCTGGAGCTGCGGCCCTCGGTGCTGGACGACCTGGGGTTGGCGGCCGCGCTGCGGCGCTACGCGGCCGAGTACACCGGCCGCTTCAAGATCCCGGTGGACGTGCAGATCGTCGGCCTGGAGGAGCGCCGGCTGGCGGCCGAGGTCGAGACCGCGCTCTATCGCATCGTCCAGGAGGCGCTGACCAACGTCGCCAAGTACGCCAACGCCACCCACGTCAGCGTCCTGTTGGAGCACCGCGACGGCCAGCTCACCGCGATCGTCGAGGACAACGGCTGCGGCTTCGACGCGGAACAGGTGCTGCGCACGGGCGCGGCCGAGAATCGCCTGGGCCTTTACGGCATGCGCGAGCGCGCCGAGCTGATCGGCGGCACGCTGACGATCGAATCGCAGATGGGGTGCGGGACGACGGTGTACGTCCGCATTCCCAATCCCCAATCCCCAACCCCCAACCCCTACCATGACCAAGACACGCATCCTTCTCGCCGATGACCATGCCGTGCTGCGCGCGGGGCTGCGGCTGCTGATCGAGGCGCAGGCCGACATGACGTGCGTGGGCGAAGCCGGCGACGGGGTCGAGCTGTTGGCCCAGGTCGAGCGGCTCCGGCCCGACCTGGTGCTGCTCGACCTCTCGATGCCGCGGCTGGGCGGGCTGGCCGCGCTGCCGGAGATCCGGCGCAAGGCGCCCGGCGCGCGCATCCTGGTGCTCACCATGCATGCGGACGACGAATACCTGCGCCAGAGCCTGAAAGCGGGCGCGGCCGGCTACGTCCTGAAGCAGGCGGCCGACCAGGAGCTGCTGCTCGCCATCCGCGCGGTGATGCGCGGGGAGGTGTACATCCATCCGGCCATGACGCGCAGCCTGTTGGGCGACCTGGTAGATCGCAGCCGCGACGCGACGGCCGCCGCGCGGGAAGAGGACGCGCTCAGCGAGCGCGAGGCCGAGGTCATCAAGCAGGTGGCGCGCGGGCACACCAACCAGGAGATCGCCGACCGCCTGGGGCTGAGCGTCAAGACCGTAGAGACGTACCGGGCGCGGGCGATGGAGAAGCTGGGCCTGGCGAACCGGGCCGCGCTGGTGCGGTACGCGCTGGAGAAGGGGTGGTTGGGGGAGGGGTAACTCTCGTCTGTCGCCTGTGGTATAATATCCGTGGGAGAAATACCGTGGTCGCCCACAGATCGGTGCGGGGCATGGAGTGACCAATGACGCGCCAGGATGTATTGCAAAAACTGTCTGAGTTCCTGCGGACCCGAGGAAGGGAGTTCGGGATCGTTCGTCTGGGCCTGTTTGGTTCGGCCGCGCGCGATCAGATCGGCGACGACAGCGATATTGACGTGGTGGTGGAGTTGACGCGCCCCGATTTGTTTGCGCTGATCGGGATCAAGCAAGAGCTGGAAGCGGCGCTGAACCGGCCGGTAGATGTGATTCGCTACCGGGCTAACATGAATGCCTTTCTCAGGCAGCGTCTTCAACAGGAAAGCATTTATGTTTGACGTGGCGCTTGTTCGCGAGATCTTGAGTCAGATCTACAGCGCAACCCAGACGATCCAGCGGCGATTCCGACCGATTGCATCGCCTTTGGATTTCACAGCCTCAGACGAAGGCATGGAGAAACTGGATGCGATCTGCATGCAGTTGATCGCGATCGGCGAGAGCGTCAAGAATCTCGACAAGGTGACCGGCGGGAGGCTATTGCCTCGTTACCCAGAGATCGAGTGGAAGCGCGTCATGGGACTGCGGGATGTTCTCAGCCATCACTACTTCGACATAGATGCCGAGACCGTCTACGACGTTTGCTCCACCCATATTCCACACTTAAGCGAATGCGTGCACCGGATGCTGGAGGACCTGAGCAAGCTCTGAACGGCCTACTGTACCGGGCGCGGGCGATGGAGAAGCTAGGCCTGGCGAACCGGGCCGCGCTGGTGCGCTACGCCCTGGCGCGGGGGTGGCTGGAGGGGTAAGGAGATCGTTGCGGGCGCAACGGCCTGGACTTTTGGTTCGGGCTGCGGTACAATCCCGATCGTTCGAGCAGGAGGAAAAGCGCGATGCAGGATCTGAAATCACTGCGAGAGGGTTGGGAATTCGCAGAACAGGAAGAAAC